>JAAYKF010000142.1 GCA_012522535.1 Bacteroidales bacterium | reverse complement strand
TGCTAACTTTTTCATCTAAATTACTGAATATCAGTCTTTTATCCAAATTTTTATGTTGATATTTTGAAAAACTTATCAACACTAAAATGTTGATTATCAGTGAGTTAATTTTTTGTCATGTAGTGAGTTTTTTTATTTTAATTTACACCAATTCATGGTAGCACCGGGTAGAGTAAAACTTTCGCAAGCTGTTTTTGCATCCTTTTTGCTAACATCATTATACTCTTTGGTAATAATCTGTGCATTGCCTGCAACATCAGTCATAGAGCATTCACAAACATAATCTTTTTTGCACGAGCTTAGGCTGGCAACAAAGAAAAACACTACAAATAGACTTAATATTTTTTTCATAATAAATTATTTTTAATGTGCCAAAATTATAATATTTTTTCGAGAATTGCAATAATTGGCAAATGAATAATGATAATTACGGATTTTTAATTTTAAGTTGCAGTTTTCTTTATCAAGATTATAGCTTTTTTAAATCACGGAGACACGGAGGAGTTAATGAACAATGAACAATTACGAATTATGAATTATGAATTATGAATTATGAATTATGAGTTGTGAATTGTGAGTTTCATTTTTTCGGCTCCCCTGCGGGGGCGGGGTAAAACGAAAAATTGGATAATAAATGGCTGACCACTGAACTTGGAAAACTTTTAGGAGAAAGTGGAAAGTGTGGTCTGTCGAATAGCAGAGCCTGTGCGGTGGCGGTTCGGCTGACCACTGAACTTGGAAAACTTGAAACCTTGAAATTTGGTAAGTTTTTATTTAATCACGGAGACACAGGGAATACACCGATGGTTTAAATAATAGAACAGTTTAGACTATTTTATTATTACAATTGGTATTACACAGAGGACACGGAGGACTTGCCTGTACCAATTATTTTTTGTCTTTGACAAAAAACACAGAAATATGGATAAATATACGCTCTTTTAGAATTTATTTTGTCGCAGACAAAAGAACACATATAAGGAGAAAATATAATAGAACACAAATGTCAAAATATAAAAAAAGTTCTATTATATTTTCCATTATATGTATTTACAGTTTACGCAAAAAACCTCTGTGCCCTTGGTGCCCCTCTGTGCCTTGGTGGTTTCAGCGGTAGCCAAAACAACCAAGGCTCAAGCTATGCCGAAAAACAAGCATCATAATTTTTATAAACAAAATATTTTGCAGAAACTCTCTGTAAATCAAGCCCATATAAATTCTTGTTTATATTTATATAAAATTATAAGCGAAATAGAAAATAGACATTGATAGAAAATCATAAATTTGCATCTATAAAGAAAATCAATGAGAAGTCTAATCAAAATAAGTAGTACAATAATTCTAATAACAAGTCTGTTTTCTGGCTCTTTATTTGCACAAAGAGGCATACAAAACAATGACTCCATCATCAGTTACAGGCTTTTTAATATCAATAGCGAAATCCCAATTCCATATAATAATATTCTCCTTAGTTTTATAAACAAACGCGTGCATCAGTCGCCACAAAAGCTTCAAAACGACATAGCTAAATTTAGGCACTACGAATCTTATCTCGAAACAGAAATAGCCCTGCGCGACCTACCTATGGAACTCAAATATCTTCCTTTTGCCATCTCCAATATGGATATGAGAATGAACACTTCCAGTGGAATTGCTGGTGCATGGGGACTTAACGTGCCTACGGCTATAAAAGCTGGACTTCATATCACCAACAGAATTGACGAAAGATTTGACTTCTACAAAGCCACACCCGTTGCCCTTGACCACCTGAAAAGCATGTACGAAAGGTACGACAACTGGATGAAGGCAATAGTGGCATACTGCAACAGCCCTGCCGGATTGCATGCGGCAATGATTAGGTTTAAAGAGAATAAAGTCTCTGTTTGGGATATATATTTCTACTCAAACCTCCCCAACTTAGAAGTTATTCCTGAATATATTTTTAGCGTCTATATTTTCAACTATTTGAGCACATACGACCTAAAAATACCTAAATATAAAACTACTGAATATGAAAGTACAATTCTGAAAGATGCTGTTCTTTTCAACCAACTAATTGAAAAAACTGAAATTAGTGAAAACACTTTCTTTGAACTAAATCCCGTTTTTGTGGGCAAAAGATTAATTGCCGATTCCAATACAAGTATAAACTTGCCCATTTCTGCCATAGAGAAGTTTTCAACCTGGGAAGACAGTTTGTACGCATCAGCAAAGTTGAGCATAATTTTAGATGCAGACTCCGTTGCCAGTGGCGAAGAAGTTTTATTTGCCGAAGGCAACACACCCACAACAAACACAAACACTACCACCAATACAGCCAACAGAACAAACACCCAAACGCAAAGAAATACAAACCCTGTTACCTACACTGTGAAAAGTGGCGACAATTTAGGAAGAATTGCCATAAACTATAAAGTGAGCGTTAGCGAACTGAAGAGATGGAACAATTTACCCAATGACAACATCTATATCGGTCAAAAACTAAAAATATACTCCAAAGGCTATGTTCCCAAAAACACAAACACAACAAATAACACCCAAAGAAGTACTACAAATAAGGAAGAATATATATACTATACCGTCAAAAAGGGTGATTCGCTTTGGAAAATTGCCTCAAAATATGATGGCGTTACCGATGCTGACATTAGAAAATTAAATAATATTGGTAACGACATTTATCCCGGACAAGTTCTAAAAATAAAACGTAAATAAAAAAATGAAAGCTCGACACGTATTGTGGTTTATTTTGTCATGCATTGCAGGATTGGCAATCTTAGGACTGGTTTTTCCGCGAGACGGAATTAACATCTTAGGCTTCCATTTGGAATTTCCACACCCCACCGAAGTCATAATTGGCGACACTATTACAAAAATTGATGTGGAAGAGACCATAAAAAAACAGACCAATTATATGAGCGAAGCTGAAGTTAGGAGTCATCTCGACAGCATTAGAGCATTGAAAGATTTTGCCCAAAACAGCCCTTCACGTCTTCACTATCCTGATGATAATAGGGAGTTTTTCTATCCACTTTTTGAAGATTTAACCAATGCTAAACGCAACAAAAAAATAATTCGTTTTGTACATTACGGCGATTCACAAATTGAAATCGACCGCATTAGTGAAGAGTTAAGAGAGAGCTTTCAAGAGATATTTGGCGGTAGCGGTCCCGGAATGATTCCTGCCATTCAAACCATACCCACAAGGGCAGTTTCGCAAGACTATTCTGGAGATCTTCACAGATATACAATTTATGGGAATGTTGAAAGCAGAGCCAATCACAATAGATATGGCGGAATGGCTCTGGTAACAGAAGTAGAAGGTTCTGCCACTATCAATATTAGGACAAGAGTTACTGCAAAGCCACGAGCTAAAAGTTTTAACACCGTAAAAGTTTTGCTTGGAAACTGTAAACCCAGCTTTAAGTGCTATGGCAAAGCAGGCTACAACAATTTAGAAACTAAAAGCATTGATACTCAAAGCAAAAGCCCCACTCTTTTGGAGTGGACCTTGCCCAAAGATGTGAGCTCTGCTACTTTAAATTTTGAAGGTAATGGCGAAATTTATGGAATTATCCTTGAAGCCGACCATGGCGTTTCGGTGGACAATATCCCCATGCGTGGTTGCTCCGGCACAATTTTCACCCGTATGGACTCATTGGTACTTTCACAATCGCTACAAAAAGCCAATACCCGACTTATCATAATGCAATATGGTGGCAATGTTATGCCTGTTGTTAACAATGAGAAAAAAGTGGATTGGTTTGGCGAACAAATTGCCAAACAAATAACTTTTCTGCAAAATGTTTGTCCCGAGTCGCAAATACTATTTATTGGACCCTCAGATATGTCCACAAACATAAAAGGCTCCATGCTCACTCGTCCGTTTTTAATAGATGTAAACAACAAACTAAAAGAGACAGCTTTGAAAAATGGTGCTGCCTACTGGGATATGTTTTCTGCCATGGGGGGCGAAAATTCAATGTCGCAGTGGGTAAATGCATCTCCACCATTAGCATCTTCCGACTATATACACTTTACACAATTGGGTGCCGACAAAATTGGAGAAATGCTCTTTGTAGCCTTCAACAACGATTATACAATGTTTAAAATCAGTAAAAAAGTGAGAGAATCGAAAAATAAAAAGCAATCAATTTCCCAAAAGGAGGATGAACAATGAGAATAAAATTAATATTTTCCATATTTTTTCTGTCATTTATCAACTTGCAATCTCAAACACTATACAAAGAGATTAGTGAATACCAATTTATAGACCTCTCTGCCAACAAAATAGACTTCCCTGCCGGAAAAGAAAAATTTGATATTCTATTTGATAAATTAGACAATATAATCGTAAATGGCAAAGGAAATATAAACATTCTACATATTGGAGGCTCGCACATTCAGGCAGATGTGTATTCAAATCAGCTTAGAGAAAATCTTCTAAACTTTTTCCCTGGCATCACCTCCGGAAGAGGATTGGTATTCCCCTACTCTGCTGCAAAAACCAATAATCCATACAACTACATATCTCAATTTACAGGAAAATGGGAACCCATCAGAAATATATACAAAGAGTTTCCATACCCCCTTGGAGTCAGTGGCATAGCCATCACAAGCAACGATCCAGCAGCTTCCATCACAATTAAAATTAGAGATAACACCAAAAAACCATACTTCGACTTCAACAGAATTAGAATAATAGGCTCGTCCGATTCCATGAGCATCGAGCCTATTTTGGTTATAGATTCACTATTTGCACTCAACGGCATACACGATTCCGCCAGCGGTTCTTTTCTTTTTGAGCTAACAAATTATGTGGACTCTTTGACAATAAAATTTATAAATAATGATACCCTGAACAACCCATTTGTTTTGCGTGGAATTATTTTAGAAAACGATTTTCCGGGCATAAGCTACCACTCTGTTGGCGTTAATGGAGCTTCGGTTCCTTCATATCTCAAGTGCGAATATTGGGAACGCGAACTGGAGCTAATCAGTCCCGACTTGGTTATTTTTGGCATTGGTGTAAACGATGCCAGTGGCGACAATTTTAGTCCAGAAGCCTTTAAAAGAAATTATGATATGCTTTTGTCAAAAATTCTAAATGTAAACCCCAATTGTGCCTTCATTTTTGTTACCAACAACGACACATATCGAAGAATTAGACGAAGATACTATGTAAACAATAATGGTCCCATAGTGAAGCAAGCTTTTTATGAGCTGGCAGAAAAATACAATTCAGGGGTTTGGGATTTGTTCACCATTATGGGAGGACTGAAATCCATTGCCGAATGGGAAAAGGCTGGACTTGCCAATCGCGACAAAATACATTTCAAAAGTAATGGCTATAAACTGCTTGGCGATATGATGTACAACGCCATAATAGATGAATATATAAACCACATTAACAAAGCTTCAAGAGATAACTAATAATGAACTACGAAGAAATAATACAGTTTTTAAGTAAGATATTCTCATTCAATCAAGAATATCCACTTCTATTCACTCAGTTCTATTTTTGGGCATTTTTTGCCATAGTGTTTGCAGCCTTCAGCTTGATGCACAATAGGCGACTACTTCGAAATTCATTCCTCTTTTTTGCCAGCCTCTTTTTCTACTTCAAAACAAGTGGATTATTTGTCCTAATTCTCCTATTTTCAACAACTTCTGACTTTATTTTAGGTAAAGCAATATATAGATCTAAAAAAGAATTTTGGCGGAAATTCTTTATGATTACCAGTGTTATTATAAACCTTGGAATACTATTCTATTTCAAATATGCCTACTTCTTCACTGATATTTACAATCAGATAATGCAAACCGATATAGAGGTGTTCAACTACATTGCCCATTGGGCAAATGAAGTTAGTGGCAGCAGTTTCAGAGTTGACCAAATTCTACTTCCCGTAGGAATTTCGTTCTACACATTCCAAACTATTAGCTATTCAGTTGATGTTTACAGAAGAAAAATAAAACCAGTTACTAATATTTTGGACTTTGGTTTTTATGTGAGCTTTTTCCCACAATTGGTTGCTGGACCCATTGTACGAGCCAGTGAATTTGTTCCACAACTTTACAAAAAATATTTTTTAAGTCGCCGTCAGTTTGGTATTGCACTTTTTTGGATATTGAATGGACTTCTAAAAAAGATGATCCTCAGCGACTATTTGGCAGTAAACTTCATCGACCGAATTTTTGAAAACCCGCTCATGTTTACAGGTTTTGAAAACTTAATGGCACTTTTCGGATACTCACTTCAGGTCTATGCCGACTTTTCGGGATACACTGATATTGCCATTGGCGTTGCCATGCTCATGGGCTTCTATCTGCCCGTAAACTTCAACTCGCCATACAAAGCCACCAACCCCAGCGACTTTTGGAGACGTTGGCATATGTCGCTATCTACATGGCTTAGAGATTATTTATATATACCACTAGGTGGCAATCGCAGAAGTAGTTTTGGTACATATTTTTGGATATTACTAATTTCGGGAATTACCATGGTGCTTTCTGGCAAAGCGTGGCCCGTAATACTTGTTTCCAGTACTCTACTGATAATATTTTTGAGTGGTAGAATTTGGCCCAGTGTTAGAAAAAATATTACTACAAATTTCAACCTAATTGTTACCATGCTTCTGGGTGGAATTTGGCACGGTGCCAGCTGGAATTTTATGATTTGGGGCGGACTGAACGGAAGCGGAATTGTGGTTTATAAATTCTGGCGAAAAATGAAGCCAGCAACCAAAGCATTAACCACCGCACTACTATTTTCAATATTTATTTTATGGGTAATATATTCACCAAAACCACTTATTTGGATTGGCGTTTACTGGACAGGAATAATATTTGTTGGAACACTAATAGCATCTATTTTCCATAAATTCAAACTATCCACATTTTTCAAAATCACCAACAGAGCATGGTCCATATTTCTAACATTCGTTTTTATAACCTTCACCCGACTGTTTTTCCGTTCAGGCTCAAACCTCGACCCTGCCGAATCTAACAGAATAGCCTTGGAAACTGCCTCAAATATGGTAAAACAAATTGGTGGCAAATGGGATTTATCTCTAATAGGCTCAATCTGTTATGAGTACCGAAAAGTTTTTATATTATTTATTTTAGGAATGATAGTACACTGGTTGCCAAGCAAATTCAAACAGTGGTACAGAATAAATTTTGCACTCATGCCCAGAGTTTTACAATTCCTGATAATTATAATTTCTGTTTTTGTAATCTATCAATTTATAACCGCCGACCTTCAGGCATTTATCTACTTCCAGTTTTAGTGGAATCGTCCTGCAAGATTTCATAAACCTTATAGGACTGAAAGAAGAATATAATAAACCACTTCTATAAACACTACACCTACAAGGTCGAAAAGACCTTGCAGGTTTTATATTCTATTATAGTCCAAACCATTTTACTACTACAATTTGGCATAAAACATAGATTATTCCAAAAGAAAACAAAAAACTATCTTTTGTTTTAAAATATTTTCTAACTTTGGTTATTAAACCAATGGAAGATGAGAAAGCCACTTTTTATTTTACTACTTATTGGGATATTGAAATTTATGCTGTCGCTTAAGTTTCAATTCTCATCTTTATATGCCCAAGTGAGCAGCTTGCAAAGCAATATTAAAGACAACAACGTAGATTTATTTTATCAAGTTGACAAATACAATTTGGTAATGATGATAATGCTTGTCATAAATCTTATTCTCTTTCTTTCGGTGGTGCTTTTTGTGGTTCTTTTCACCCGTTATAGGGTTAAACAAAAGAGAGATATTTGGAGAAAAAATGAGGAAATTAGTTTTATAAACAAAAAACTGACCGAACAAAACGAAGCTTTAGAACAAGAGATTGAGAAGCGAAACAAAGAGAGTATTTTTGAATTGTCGCAACGCGAAGTTGTTCTAAAACAATTGGAAATTTCAGATAGAAATTTTAGCACAGCTTTTTATCACAATCCCGAAAAACTAATTGTAATTTATGCTGATGACGGCATAACAGCCGATGTTAACGAAGCTTTTTTGAAATATTTTGAACTGAGCGAAAGAGAAATTCTAAGTCTGAAATTGAGCAATCTGAATTTGGGAATTTCAAACATCCAACTCAATAGATATATTGCCACCATAAAGAGCAAAGAGGTGGTGAAGGATTATCTACTTCTGCATCAAAATCATATTGGACAAGAAAAATGGCTTAGCTGCTCATCGCGACAAATAAAATTTGCCAACAGAAGTGCTTTCCTAATTAGTTTTAGAGATGTTACCGAAAATTATAGATCATTAAACAACTACCAAAAACTTAATAATCTTCACAATATTCTTATTTCGCAAAGTAAAAGTTTTGTTTGGCAAAGCAATTTAGATAATGAATTTATATACATAAGTGAGTCGGTGAGCGAAATTCTGGCATATCATCACAGCGAACTTTTGGGTAAGTCGTTTTACAAACTTATGTCGTTTTATTCCTACAAACAGTTCAATAATGTGATTGTGGATTTGCTTACAAGGTTAAATTCTGGCGAAAATCCCGCAAACATTAGTCACATGGATTATTTTGAGCTAAACAAAAGTGATGGCACTAATATTCATTGCCAAATATTCATACAACTATCTGTAAATGAGAACAATGAGATTTTAAGATTTGAAGGCGTGGTGAAAGATATTGGATTTGAAAGAGAGATTGAAAAAAGCATAGAAAAGGAGAGAGAAATTTTCAACAAGGTATCGCAAAATATAAATGATATTGTTTTACTCTTCAACAATAAGGATAAACTCACCATGGTTTCACCTTCGGTGGAAAAAATTCTTGGTATAAAGGTGGAACAAATTTTGACTACTGATGGCTCGTCGCTTTTCACCAAAGAATCTGAAAAAATTGTGAAAGATATAAGAACAAAGTTCAAAATCAACACATTAGATTTTCAAACTGGCAAAGCCATAAAGAGAGAATTAGACTTACTAAACGGCAAGGGAGAAGTTGTGCACGCATTTTCAAAAAACATTGTATTGATAGATGAATTTAACAATTACAATGGATATATATCTATTTTTACAGACATATCCAATAACAAAAAACTTGACCTTTTAGTAGATTTAAACAAAAAATATATAGATAAATTCTATTCACAATTTCCAGCTATGATGGTAATTGCCGACGAAGAGAATAAAATAATTTCGGCAAATAATAAATTCTCCGAAATTTTTGGCAATAACTATAAGGAGATTGGAAGCCTTGAGAACATTATACTTAAAAGGCATTCGCAACATCTTTTCAACGACACTAAAAATGTATTCAGAGCACAATTAAATCTTCCGGGCGGAAAAATATTAGATACCGAAGTGCATATAATTGAGCTAATGGAAGAGTCGCCAAAGCAGTTTATTTATCTTTTCAGAGATATAAGTAATTTGCTCAAAGCCGAGGAAGAAACCAGCATTCGCAAAAACCAGTTTGTTGCTCTATCAGAAAATTCACCAGATGCGATTTTGCGATTCAACAAAGCCATAAGGTGTATTTATGTCAATCCGGCAATAAAAAGCAATTTCAATATTGAACTTGAAGATGTTATTGGAAAACGTCCCGACGACTTTATTTTGAACAAAGAAGTGGGCGATAAATTCTACAACATATGTCTAAAAGTTCTTATAGATGGTGTGGGCAGACATTTGGAATTTAGTTTGGAAATTTCGGATAAAATTAGACACTTCCATTGCAGAATTGAACCCGAATTTGACAATAAAAATGAAGTCAATTCGGTTACTTGTGTGATAAATAATGTGAGCGAATATGTTGAGGCTATTCAAAAACTGGAAATTAATATTAAGCAAGTTTCATTCCTAAATAACATTATTGCCAGTGCCAGCCGTATGACAAATATTGAGGAAATTTTTAAATCTGCCAATAGTGTTACACAAGATTTTATGGGCGATATTGAGTATTGTGGATTTATTATTGACGAATCGGGAAAAAACTATGTAAAAACATTTTCTAATATACATTCAGAATTGACCGAAAGAATTGAAAGTGAATTTAAAAACAGGGATTTCACAAAGGAATTAAACAATAAAATCAACAATAGAGAGATTAACTCTAACGAGAAGAATCCCATATATATAAAAATAGATTTTCAATCTAAAGAGTTGAGTTTCAGGATTATTCCCATAAAATCAAGGCAAGATGTAATTGGATATTTGGTCATTAGTCATCACTACAATAAAATGGCAGGTATTTATGTACCCTACTTTATTGAGGAGTCTATTTCGCAAGAATTGGGTGCTACCATCGACAGGATTAGGGCAGAGATGAAGCATTTGAAGAGTAGCGAAAACTACAGAATGCTGGTGGAAACAACCAATGACTTGGTTTGGAGTGTGGACAGAAAAATGAACTTCACATTTGTTAGCGATAAATCTATGACCTTGTTGGGATACGAAACCGAAGAGATGCTTGAGTTGTCGCTTTATGACTTTATTGGCGAAACCCAACTGTCTAATATTCAACAGTTTATCAACTTAAACATTGACCAGCAGCAGAAATTCTCCTTTTATGATGTTCCCATGATTCACAAAAACAAAAACTTGATTTATGTGGAAATAAACGCCTTCCCCATTATTGATGAGTCGCACGGATTTATGGGATATTCGGGAACTTGTAGAGATATTTCGGCACAAAAACTCAACGAGCAACTTAGACACAGCAAAGAGATTGCTGAAAAATTATCGGTAATAAAGCAAAAATTTGTGGACAATGTTAGTCATGAAATCAGAACGCCACTAAACGCCATTGTTGGACTTACCGAGGTTATGGTAAAACAAAAATTCAATCCCATAACACAGAGGTATATCAACTCAATTCAAAAAAACACTGCCACCCTACTTTCGCTTGTCAACGACATTTTGGATATGTCTAAAATTGAGTCTGGCAACTTCAGATTGCAATATGAGTTTGTGAACTCCAATAGCTTTTTCAACGACCTTTATGCATCCTATATTGAGCTTGCCAACGACAAAAACATCGACTTTAGAATTAATATAAATGCAGAATTCCCATACGAAATTTTCATCGACGACTTAAGATTGCGACAGGTGTTTAACAACCTCATTTCCAATGCTTTAAAATTCACCAAACAGGGATTTATAAAATTGGATATAAAATCCATACCACTTCAAGATCAGACTCAAAAACAGGGTGTTATTATTCAAATTGAAGACAGTGGAAGTGGCATTCCCGAAGACGAATTGGAGAAAATTTGGGACACATTTGTCCAAAGTTCATCAATTATCCAAAAGAAACATGGCGGTAGCGGATTGGGTTTAGGAATTGCCAAAAAACTTGTGGAATCTATGAATGGAAGCATTGGTGTGAAGAGCGAAATTGACAAGGGTACAATTTTTAAAATTATACTTCCAGAAATTGAAATAAATAACGAATTTAAAGCTCCTAAATTTCTCAAAAACATTACAAATATATACTCATATATGCTTAATAGCGACGAAGTTAGCTATTTGAAGACTCTTTTTGAAAAATATGGAAAAAGACTCAATATTTTAGAAAACGGAGACTTTTATAAGGTCGAAAAATCGTGTTTATTTGTTTCGGAATTGGCACTAAAGGACGAGTTTGAAAATGAAATATTGAATAATTTTGATGGAAGAATTGTTATACTCTCTAATAAATTTAGGGACGAAACGAAGTCGAATTTAACCTACAACAGAGTAAATAGTTTATCGGAGTTTAGTATTTTCAATGCCATAAACAAACTGGCAATGGACAGATACACCAAACATAGCCCCCAAAATAAGAAACTAGATATTGAAGAAAAAAATATTTGGGATATAGTGGACAGCAACATTAAAGATTTGCATAATGAGGTTCTAAAAACCAACTCATTCAACGATATTGAGAAGTTTTATAATGCACTACAAATATTTGCAAAAGAGAGCGGAATTCCGGAAGTTAAGGATTATTCAAAAGAGTTGGAAATGGCAAGTAAGAGTTTTGATATTGAAAAAATCTCCATATTAATTAAATCATTTATTAGATTAAAAACAAAATCGGAGGTTTAACGTATATAAGAAAATGAATAAGAGTTTACCAAAAATATTATTAGTTGACGACACTCCAGAAAACATTCAAGTTTTGGGAGGTTTTCTTTCGGGGCAGAATTACAATATCTCTTTTGCCACCTCGGGCAAAGAGGCTTTGCGTTTAACTCAGAGCAACGATTACGACCTTATCTTGTTGGATATTATGATGCCCGAAATGAGTGGCTATGAGTTTTGTAAAATAATTCAAAATGACACAAAAACAAACGAAATTCCCATTATTTTCATATCGGCTCGCACCGATCATGAAAGCATTTTGCATGGCTTCGAAATTGGTGCAGTGGACTATATCACTAAGCCATTCAATTATTCTGAATTGATTGCCCGCGTTAAGACTCACTTAGATTTGAGGGAGCAAAAGCTGATGTTGAAAAAAATAAATAACGAGCTTGAAAACATAGTTCATCAACGTACCCAAGAATTAAGATTAGCAAACAAAGAAATCCTACAGCTTGACCAAGCTAAAACACAGTTTTTACAACTTATAAGCCACGAATTAAGAACACCCATAAATAATATAATGCTAATGCTTGATGTTCTGAAACTGAAACTCACAGACGTTAGTAGCCAAAATTATTTGCATAGAATTGACGACTCTATTTCCAAACTTATGGAGTTTTCGGATTTAGCATTGATGATAACATCATTAACAGCTGCTTCGAGTGAAATAAATTGGCACAATATAATTGTTAGCGAACTGATTAATAATGTTTTAGAAAATCATCATACAATTATTCAGAATAAAAATATTGATATTTCGGTTAACGACTGCTACAACAAGCTCAGCTTTATGGGCGATTATCAGCTTATCGAAAAATCAATATTTGTAATCTTAGACAATGCCATAAAATTCTCAAAACATGGCGGCAAAGTATGCATAGAGTGCAGCTGCGATGCTGATTGGATATATATTTCCATAAAAGATAGTGGTATCGGCATTGAGGATGAAATTCTCAATTCCATTTATGATGCTTTTAATATTAAAAACATAGATTACCACAATCAAGGTTTTGGTTTGAGTTTAAAACTTGTTCATTTGATTATTTCGGCTCATAAGGGTCAAGTTTCGGTTATGAACAACAAAGATGGCGTTGGAGCATGTGTTAGAGTTGCTTTCAGACAATTAAAAAAATAATTTATGTCAGAAAAATTTGCAGTAATAGGCATTGGACACTTTGGAAGAGCAATGGCAATATCATTGTCTAAAAGAGGTGCAGAAGTTATGGTTATGGACCTTGACGAAGAGAAAATTGATTCAATAAATGACAAAGTGGCGTATGCTGTTGCCTTAGATGCCACCGACAAAAGGGCATTAATTCAACAAGAGATTGCCGATTTTGATGCAGTAGTAATTGCCATTGGCGAAAATTTCGAAGCTCGTCTTCTTTGTGCAACAATATTGATGGATATCGGTGTAAAGAGAATTATTTGTCGATCGCTGGGTAGCCGACAGAAATTAATTTTAAAGAAAATGGGAATTGAAGAGATACTTTCGCCTGAAGATGAAGTGGCTGTATTGGTTTCGGAACGACTTCTAAATCCAAGTCTTCTCTCCTATCTTCAATTTCCGGACGACTACAGAGTTGCCGAAGTTATGACACCCCCAAATATTGCTGGCAAAGCATACGGCGAGATAAATTTTAGAGATAAATACAAACTCAGTTTGATAACTTTGAAACGCGATTTTGTAGAATATGTGAAAGATAACCAACAGACAATTCAACATATTATTGGTGTTCCGGATTCTAAAACTATTATTCAAGCAGACGATAGTTTGGTGCTTTTTGGAAAAAACAGAGACTTGGAGAGATTTATAGAAATTAATTCCTAAGATGAGACCGAGTAAATTATTTTTAAAAGGACTTCACCAAAAGTTTTTACTAAATATATGGTCGTCAAAGGAGCATATA
>JAAYKF010000141.1 GCA_012522535.1 Bacteroidales bacterium | reverse complement strand
TTCAGCTTTATAGTGAAAGTTGAAACTATTTCCCGTTATATTTGACGGAATACCTTGCCATATTATTTCAGAAAAGTCGTTGCTAATCTGCATTCCTCCAAAAAGTAAAAACGATGGCAAAATGTTTTGTCCCTCTCCAATTAAAGTAGATAACTTTATTGAATTTTCTCCTTCAAAGGCATCATTGGTGATTTTTTCACTAATAATATTTGTCATTTCTCCAATGCCAAGTATTGACCATCCAGCTGAATATTCAATATTTTGAACTTTAGTTTCCCAATTTTCAAAATTGAGATTGGTAACGCTCTGACCCAATGTAGCACCAATTATCATTAATGATACGAATAGTGTAAAGATTTTTTTTATGTTATATGCTTTGATTAATATTGTGTTTTCAAGTGTTAAGAATAGCAAAACGGGCTAAAATGTTATTAATTATTATGCAAATATAACATATACTAAGGCTTAAGTCAACAGTTAACCTTCTTTTTATAATCATTCTAAATGAATTTGTTTTTGTGTTTTTATCATGATTCATTAAAAAATCACGAAAAAGTTTGTATAATCAAAAATTATTCTTACTTTTGCAAACCCATTTATGCGAAAGTAGCTCAGTTGGTAGAGCATAACCTTGCCAAGGTTAGGGTCGCGGGTTCGAGTCCCGTCTTTCGCTCTCGGTTCTTTAAAATATGCCCAGGTGGTGGAATTGGTAGACACGAAGGACTTAAAATCCTTTGACCCTTAACGGTCGTGCGGGTTCAAGTCCCGCCCCGGGTACATTTTGCGAAAGTAGCTCAGTTGGTAGAGCATAACCTTGCCAAGGTTAGGGTCGCGGGTTCGAGTCCCGTCTTTCGCTCAAACAAAATAGCCAGCAAATGCTGGCTATTTTTGTATCTACTATTTTGTATAAATGTAGTATAAAAGCTCTATTTATGAATTGTATATATCCATTATCCTTTGAGTGTATTCCAAAATTTCGTTAATCCCAAAGTGGCGTACCCAGCGTTTATACTCTTTGCCGTCCAACATAAATGTTACCACTGGAGCAGTAAACACCCCAAACCGTCCCGAAAGGGCAGGCGTTTCCACTGTGTCGATATAAACAAATTCAATATCTTCTGGTATTCTGCTGGAAAGACTGTCGTAAACAGCGCCACAAGTGGAACATAAATCGTGTCCAAAGAGTAAAATTTTGGCACCTTTTTCAAAATCGTAATCTATTGCAACTCCTTTTTTCATAATTATTTCAATTTTTAAAATCTATTTTTTCAACTCCCATGCCAAAAAGTGCAAAATCATATTTCACAGGATCGTTTTTGTCATACAATTTCAAGTTTTCGGTCAACTCTACAACAGCTTTCCAGTCGTTTTGTTTCCTTGTGAGTAAACCAATTTTTCTGGCACTATTTCCCGAGTGTACGTCCAAAGGACACATCAGCTCTTTTTTGTCAATTTTTTTCCACAATCCAAAATCTACACCATTTTCATCATCTCTGACCATCCAACGGAGGTACATATTTATTCTTTTTGCAGCAGAGCCACCAGCGGGATAAGCCACATGTTTGCGTGTTCGCTGCATCATAGGAACAGAGAAAAATGTTTCGTGAAAGTGGTTTATAGCTTCAAAAGCTCCGCCTTTGGCAAAACTTTCGGTGAATATGTTCTCCAAGCCTCCAAGGTTTTTGTAAATATTCTGTAAGGAAGCTAAAAAGCCCAATGCATCGTCTGTTTGAAATGTTCTATAAACAAAATTAGAAAAGTTTTGCCTCTCTTTTTCACTATGATTGGCGATGAAATCTGCTGGAGAATTTTCCATTAAATCCATAAACTTATTTGCCGAAGAAATTATCGCTTTGCGATTGCCCCACGCGAGGGTGGCACTAATAAAACCAGCAATTTCAATATCCTCTTTTTTGGTAAATTTATGGGGTATGGATATGGGGTCGTTGGGGATAAATCCGGGCTGATTGAATTGCTTATAAGCATTGTCTAAATGCTTTTTTATATTAGTGTCAAACATTTAATTTCTATTTAATGGTTCCACATGTATGCTAATATTTGTCTCTTCGCCAAAGCGTTTTTTAAGTCTCTTTTCAGCCATCTCAACAAAATAATGAGAGTTCTCAACCGATAGTTCGTTGGGCATATATACGTGAACTTCAATGGAGTAGCTATTCCCAATTTGCCTTGTTCTGAGGTTGTGAGCATTTGAAATTAGAGGAACATTGTTTATTATCTCAATAATCTCATCTTCCACTTCACTGGGTAAACTCAACTCTGTTAATTCGTGAAAGGCAGGCATAACAATGTCGTAGGCAAGTTTTATAATAAAGATACTCACAAAAATTGCAGCAATGGGGTCTAATATCAAGTATTTATCACCCAAAAAATAAGCCCCCGAAACTCCAATTAGTGTAGCGATTGAAGTGAAAACATCAGAACGATGATGCCAAGCATTGGCTATTACAGCCTGACTATTTTGCTCTTTTCCAACTTTTAGCGTTATCCAAAAAAGCACCTCTTTACTTACAACAGAAATTACAGCCGCAACAATGGCTATAACACCCGGACGCGGAATTATACTGCCATGATAAACGTCGTAAATTAGTTTGGAACCATAATAAAACATCCCAAATCCCGCAAAAAGGAGCAAAATTCCAATTACAAAACTGGCAAATGTCTCATATTTTCCATGTCCATATTTATGGTCTTCGTCTTGCGGTTTAGACGATATTCTAATAAATATAAGTACCACAATATCTGTAATGAAATCGGATAAAGAGTGAATGGCATCGGCAATTATGGCACTACTTCGACCCAAAATACCAGCAAAAAGTTTTAAAATGGTCAAAGCGAGGTTGACAAAGAACCCCAAACGTGTAACTTTAATAATTTCATCTTTACGTTTGCTTGACATTTTTTAAACTTTTGTGCAAAAATAGGCTATTTCGGCAGATAAATTTTTAAGAATAGAGGAATTATTTATAACTTAGCCACAAAATTAAAACAAATCAATGATGAAAAAACAAAATTTATTCTTTATACTGGGCTTGGTACTAGTATTTGCGGTTTCCTCGTGCGGAAACAAAAAGAAAGAAACAACAGAAATGGAAAATAAGGTAAATGAATTTGCAGTAGTGGAGCTTAACGCCGACCTAAGTGCATTAACTGAAAATGAAAAACAGATGATTCCTATTCTTGTGGAAGTGGCACAAATTATGAATGAACTGTTCTGGACTCAGGCATATGGCGACAAAGAAGAGCTTTTTGCAAAAATTGAAGATGAATGGACAAGAAAATTTGTAGAGATAAACTACGGTCCATGGGAAAGATTAAATGATAATAAATCTTTTGTTGAAGGTATTGGCGATAAGCCATTAGGAGCTCAATTTTATCCAGCAGACCTTACAAAAGAAGAATTTGATGCTTGGGAAGATGAAAATAAAGCCAATCTTTACACCATGATTCGTCGTGATGATGAAGGTAACTTGAAAGCAATTTGGTATCACGAATATTATCAAGAGCAATTAACAAAAGCATCTGAACTTATCAGCAAAGCTGCTGAATTGGCCGAAGATGAAGGATTTAAAAAATACTTAGAACTTACTGCAGAAGCCTTGCTAACAAGTGAATACTACGATAGAGATCTGGCATGGATGGATATGAGAAATTCAAATATAGACTTTATTGTTGGACCCATCGAAAATTATGAAGATTCAAGATATGGCTACAAAGCTGCCTTCGAATCATTTATCTTGATAAAAGATA
Source organism: Bacteroidales bacterium (assembly GCA_012522535.1). Taxonomy (GTDB): domain Bacteria; phylum Bacteroidota; class Bacteroidia; order Bacteroidales; family WCHB1-69; genus JAAYKF01. The sequence goes on along the minus strand of JAAYKF010000141.1, from coordinate 17,305 downwards.
AAGATTGGAGTGCTAAACTTGACAAATTCTCAGCAATGTTGCCAGAGCTTCAAGCTGGTTTGCCATGTGATGACATATACAAACAAGAGGTTCCCGGAATCGATTCAGATATGGGTGTTTATCAAGCAATTTACTATCAAGGCGACTGTAATGCTGGTAGCAAAACCATCGCCATTAACCTTCCCAATGACGAAAAAGTTCATCTTTTGAAAGGCTCTCGTAAACTGCAATTGAAAAACTCCATGAAAGCAAAATTCGACCATATGGTTATCCCCATTGGTGATGTGGTTATAGCTGAAGACCAACGTCAATACATCAAGTTTGATGCTTTCTTCCAAAATACTACTTTCCACGAAGTGGGACACGGAATGGGTATTAAAAACACCATCAACGGAAAAGGACCTGTTCGCAGTGCATTAAAAGAACACTATTCAGCCATAGAAGAAAATAAAGCTGATATTATGGGCTTATACCTATCAAAAGTATTGCACGAAATGGGCGAACTTGACGAAGGCGAAATTATGGATAACTATGTAACTTTTGTTGCTGGACTTTTCCGCTCAATCCGCTTTGGCACCGCCAGTGCTCACGGTAAAGCCAACTTGGCTCGCTACAATTTCCTAATGGAAAAAGAAGCCATTTCACGCTCCGAAGAAGGACTTTATAGCGTTGATTACGACAAAATGACTGCTGCAATGGAAGAGCTAATTGCCATTATTATGAAAATACAAGGCGAAGCCGATATTGATGCAGCCATTGCTCATACTGAAAAATATCAAGTTTACACAGATGCCCTAAACGAAGACCTTGAAAGAATTGCCAATGCAAATATCCCAAGAGATATTGTTTTCAAACAAGGACTTGATGTATTAGGACTATAAGATGATGATTTTATAAAAAAGCCAGTTTTTAAAGCTGGCTTTTTTTGTGCCAGATGAATAAATTGAATTTATTTGAAAAATAATGAGTCTTTATCCAATGGGTATTATTGAACAATATAGCCCTAAAAAGGTTTCATAAAAAACTAATAAGAATGAATTTGAAAGAAGTTGTAGTTCCGAGTCCGGGAGAGTCCATAAATCAAGTATTGCTATCCCGTTGGTTGGTTGAAGATGGTCAGTTTGTGGAGAAAAATAGCGATGTTGCCGAAATCGATTCCGACAAAGCCACTTTGGTGATAAGTGCCGATGTTTCGGGAGTTATTAAATTTATGGCCCAAGAGGGCGACACGGTTGATGTAGGTGCTGTGGTGGCTACCATTGATAAAAGTCAGCAAGATGCTAGTCCCAAACAGGAAATTACTTCAGAAACCCCCAAAGAGGAAGAAAAATCTGAAATAGTAGAGGAGAAAAAAGAGAAGGATGAAATAAAACTTACGCCCTTGGCAAAGAGTATTTTGGAGTCTGAAAATATTTCTCAGGCTGATTTTGAGGAGTTTCTAAAGGGTAAAAAAGTTGACTCTTCGCAAGTGAAAAGCTTCCTTTCCAATCAAAGTCAAAGTGCAGAAGCTAGTACTGAAAGAGCCATTGATAGAGTCAAAATGACCCCTCTGCGTTCCAAACTTTCTGAAAGATTGGTGGCTGTTAAAAATGAAACTGCCATGCTTACAACTTTCAACGAAGTTGATATGAGTGCTTTTTATGAGTTAAAGGAGAATTATTCTGATGAGTTCAGGGCAAATCATGAAGTGGGAATTGGTTTGATGTCATATTTTACAAAAGCAGCTACCATAGCCTTGCAACACTTCCCACAAGTAAATTCTCAAATTGATGGAGACTCCATTTTGAACTTCAATTATACCGATGTAGGAATTGCAGTGAGTGCCCCCAAAGGCTTGGTAGTGCCAGTTATACGAGATACTCACCTGAAAACAATTCCACAATTAGAAAAAGATATTAAAGCTATGGCAATAAAAGCTCGCGATGGAAAAATATCTTTGGACGATATGGCTGGTGGAACTTTCACCATCACCAATGGTGGAGTTTTTGGTTCGCTATTTTCTACACCAATTATAAATCCGCCTCAAAGTGCAATTTTGGGTATGCACAATGTTGTTGATAGACCCATTGCTTTGAAGGGGCAGGTTGTAATTCGACCTATGATGTACATTGCACTCTCATATGACCATAGAATTATTGATGGAAAAGACTCGGTGAGCTTTCTGAAAATGATTAAAACATTGGTGGAAAATCCAAGTATGATGGCCAATAATGGAAGAGATGTTTTCAAAACTCTTCTTGATATAGAATAAAGATGTTACATAAAACAGATATTTTAGTAATTGGAACTGGCATAGCTGGTTTGAGTTACGCATTGAAAGTAGCCGAAAAGAAAAAGGTGGTAATCCTCACTAAAGCTGAGGCTGAAGATACCTCCACAAGTTTGGCTCAAGGCGGTATAGCAGCTGTTATGTACAACCCCGATACCTACGACAAACACATTGCCGATACCATGAAAGCTGGTGACGATTTGAGCGATCCAGAAATAGTGAAAATTACCATAGAAGAGTCCACCGAAAGAGTGAAAGAACTGATAGCGTGGGGGGTGGATTTCGATAAAAATGCCAGCGGAAAATACGACCTCACAAAAGAGGGTGGACACTCGGAGTTCAGGGTTCTGCACCACAAAGATGCCACTGGATTAGAGATTCAGGAAAAGTTATATCAAACAGCAAAAAGACATCCAAATATCTCCATTCTGGAAAATTATTTCGCCATAGAAATTATAACTCAACATCACTTGGGTCAGGAAGTGAAGCGAAAAAATGGAAATATAGAGTGTTATGGAGCCTATATCTACAATCCAAATACCAAAAAGGTGGAAACAGTATTGTCCAAAATCACCATGCTTGCCACTGGTGGAATAGGTCATGTTTATAGCAATACCACAAATCCTGTAATATCAACAGGTGATGGAATTGCCATGGTCTATCGTGCTAAAGGTTTGGTGAGAGGAATGGAGTTTGTGCAATTTCACCCCACAGCTCTGTACAACCCCAATGAAAAAATATCCTTTTTGATTACCGAAGCCCTACGTGGCGAAGGTGCCATTTTGCGCGACTACAAAGGCAAAGAGTTTATGCAAAAATATGACCAAAGAGGCTCGTTGGCTCCCAGAGATATTGTGGCAAGAGCAATTGACAATGAGATGAAACTCAGCGGCGAAGACCATGTTTATTTAGATGCAAGACACCTGAAACAATCACTTATTTTGAATCATTTTCCCAACATCTATGCCCACTGTCTGAAAATTGGCGTAGATATGAAAAAAGATTTAATACCCGTTGTGCCTGCAGCACACTACAGCTGTGGCGGAATACAAACCGATCACTGGGGAATGACCTCCATAAAAAATCTTTACGCCTCTGGCGAATGTGCTTCAACTGGTCTGCACGGGGCTAATAGGTTGGCTTCCAATTCATTATTAGAGTCTCTGGTTTTTTCGTATAGAGCTGCGGTGGATACATTAAATAAGATAGATGAACTCTCTTTTGAAACCGATATTCCACTTTGGGATGCCGAAGGCACTGTCCTCAATGAAGAGATGGTACTCATTACCCAAACCAAAAAAGAGCTACAAAACATTATGAGCAATTACGTGGGTATTGTGCGTTCCAATCTACGTCTGCAACGAGCTTTCGATAGGCTGGAAATACTCTATCGCGAAACTGAAGACTTATATATTAAATCCATTGTAACTCCCGAAATTTGCGAATTAAGAAATCTTATACAAATAGGATATATAATTATAAAACAAGCCATGGAACGCAAGGAGAGTCGTGGCTTACACTACAATATTGATTACCCAAAATTGATAAATTATGGCAGTGATAAGGAAAGTTAATGGCATAGAGCCAAAGTTTGGAGAAAATAATTTTATAGCCGACAATGCCACCATTGTTGGCGATGTGGAGTGTGGCGACAATTGCTCTTTTTGGTTCAATAGTGTTGTTCGTGGCGATGTGCATTCCATTCGCTTGGGTCATCATGTAAATGTTCAAGATGGTGCCATAATTCATTGTACACATAATATGTACGATGTGGTTGTGGGGAACTATGTGTCCATAGCCCACAATGCCATAGTGCATGGTTGCCACATAAAAGATTATGTTTTGATTGGAATGGGTGCCATTGTGATGGATGGTGTGGTAATTGAGAGCAACTCCATAGTGGCGGCAGGCTCAGTAGTTTTGGAAGGTACACATATAGAAGCCAATTCAATTTATGCAGGAATACCTGCCAAAAAGGTGAAAGACCTCCCAGATGACAAAAAAGAAAATCTCATAAAACGTATCGCCGAAGGATATCCCCAATATGGAAATTGGTACGACTAAGAAAAAGACTAAAATATTTCAGATAGACTACTCAACTTTATTTCTAATAAAAAATGTTGTAATTTTGAACGCTAATTTATTACAATATAACAAAAACTAATTTATGAAATCGTTACGATTATTAAAAAATGCAGACTTAAAAGACAAGATAGTACTTGTACGTGTGGATCACAATGTGGTGAAAAAAGGCCTAATTCACGACCCTTATCGCATTGATATGACCTTTTCAACTCTTTTCAACATAGTTGCAAAAGGTGGAAAACTTGTTTTGATGACGCATAATGGACGACCCAAAAACAAAAAAACGGGCGAGATAGAAATCACAGCAGACACCTCAGTTGAGCCCATTGCAAAATATATTGAGAGCAAATTGGGAATTGAATTTGTAGTTCCACAATTGAAATATAGTGAAGGAGAAGGAATAGATAACTTTGTTGACGACCTTAAACCCGTTGTAGGGCAACTTAGAAACGGAGAAATAGATGCCATTTATTTGCCCAATACAAGATGGTTCAAGGGGGAAGAAGACAAAGGAGAATTTGCCACCCAAATGGCTGAGCGGTTAGCCTCATTGGTTGATGTTTATGTTAACGACGCCTTCGGCTCCTGGCAAGCACATACTTCAACAACTCTTATTGCCGAAAAACTACCTGCATATTCGGGAAATTTAATGCAAAAAGAGGTTGAAAATTTAGACAAACTTTTCGCTCCAAAACGTCCCCTTGTGGCGGTTGTGGCAGGCTCAAAATTTGACACCAAAATAAAACCACTTAATGCACTGCTAAAGCAAGCCGATTATCTGGTTCTTGGTGGCGTTATTTACAACGCATATCTGTGTGCAAAATATCGAATTTCCATTAATGGTGTTGATGCCGAAGATTTGGAACTGGCAAAATCCTTTGTGGAATATTCAAAACAGTTCCCCGGAAAAATTGTAGAACTGAAGCATATTGTAGAGTCCGACACCTTAGAGGCTAAAACAGAAGGACAATTTAGAAAACATAATATTGAAGATTTGAAAGCTGGCGATAAACTAAACTTCGTGCTTGATGTTGGACAAGAGTCCTTCGAAGATTCGTCAGTACGTGATGTTTTCCTAAATGCTGAAACAATTTTTGTAAATGCAGTTATGGGCTTCACTCCAAACTTTTGCGAAGGAACCATAGCCCTCAACAAACTTATTGACGAAAATAAATCAGCCATGAAACTCCTTGGTGGTGGCGATACCCTTCAAGAGTTTAAGACACTACTCCCTGGCGAATATCTTAAAGCCGTTGACGACAAAACATATTATATGTTCACCGGTGGTGGAGCAGTTTTAGAAGCCGTTCAAGCTGGAAATGCTTGGGGAATTAAACCAATCTCATATATAGCTGATTAATAGTAGCTTAAGATAATATTGCCGATATTTTTTATAAAAAATATCGGCAATATTATTATAGAACAGCTTTTTGTTCTAAATTTGTCGTTCCAAATAAAAAAGGCCCCATAGTTCAACGGATAGAACAAAAGTTTCCTAAACTTTAGATCCAAGTTCGATTCTTGGTGGGGCTACTTCTTTTTATACCAATTCTTTACAACAGAACTCAAACCAATTCAGTGTTAGATTTTTTGTACGATTTTGGTGAGTTTTAGTACTAAAACAGCACGCATCCAAATAAATTTCGATGACATCAACTCAAAATCTTCACCTTCTTTTATAACCTCGGCATCAGCCTCAATCAAAAAACCAGTTCCTTTTGTACGAAGTCCTTCCACCTCTTTGCTGCCAATAGAAATCTGAACTTTATTATCCTCTTTAATAAGTTCTTCAAATGTTTCCATTCCGCCCATTGGTACAAGCCAATGTTTTTCGTCGTTGAGCGAAATGTAGCTATTCCATGTGTTTACAATGTATGGTTTACAATTGTCGTGAGTAACGATGGCAACAACGCCTTCGTGATCCAATACCTCTAAAAGTCTTTTTTCTAATTACATAATAATATATTTTTATAGAATTATAACAACTTCTAAACGCAAAAGGTTTAAAAGGCTAGTGCTAAATTTCGTTTTTTTATACCAATTGTAATAATAAAATGGTCCAAATTATTTTTCCAATCGGTATTATTTTGTTTTTCCGAAGTAACATTTTCTGCATAGTGGTTCATACGACTCAGTTTCACCCAAAAGTACAAGACTGTCATCATCTATTTTTCGGTGCGTAAACTGTGCAAGGTCGCCACAGTCAATACATATGGCGTGAACCTTTGTAACATACTCGGCAACAGCCATCAATTGTGGCATAACACCAAATGGCTTGCCCGAATAATCCATGTCTAAGCCCGCAACAATCACCCTTATTCCATTGTTAGCCAATGTGTTGCATACGTTTACAATTTCGGAGTCGAAAAATTGAACTTCGTCAATACCCACTACCTCAACATCATTTGCCATTAAAAGAATTTGCTGTGAACTTTCCACAGGGGTAGAGCGAATGGCATTCTCGTTGTGCGAAACAATATCATCTTCATCGTAGCGAACATCCACAGCTGGTTTGAAAATTTCTACATTCATTTTGGCTATTTGGGCACGCCTCAAACGACGTATTAACTCCTCTGTCTTGCCCGAAAACATTGATCCGCAAACAACTTCTATCCAGCCTTTTCCTAATTTCTTATTATTTTTCGACTCTAAAAACATAATCTTGTTGATAAAAAGTTTCTCAAAAATCTTTTAAATGATAAATCTCCATTAATTTTATGCACAATTAAGTACAAAGGTAAAGTTTTCTGAAAACATTTAAAACAATTTCAAATAAATATTCAAAATGGCTAAAGATATTACAAAAACACAAATCGTAAATATTATTGACGCAATTGTAGAACAAACACAAATAATCTACAACAACGACGGTATAGTTCCGCAACTACAAATAGATTTAGTTAAAAAAAATATTTTAGAACTATATGAAGCATACAACTATTTGGACAAAAATAATAGAATAAAAGCTGAAGAAATAGAAGAAATTACTTTCTCGCAAAAAGAGAAAAATGAAGTAACAAAGAAAAAAGAAACGAAAGTAGAGAATATCATCGACGAAGAAGTAGCAAAAGTTGATGTTGAAATAGAACAAGCTAAAGAAGAATTGACTGAAGTTTCTGAAGAACTATTTGATAAATTTGAAGAGAAAGTTGAGAAGGTTGAAACAGATGATGAAATTCAGGATGAAGTTGTAGAGGAGATAGATGTAATTGAAAAAGTAGAAGAAATTCATGGCGAAGTAAAAGTTGAAGAGGAGGTGAAAGAGCTTCCAAAAGAAGTAAAACACAAAGCGAAACAAGTAGATAATAATGTAACTATTGCCGAAAAATTCCAAGAGGAAAAGAAGACAATTAATGACACCATAGAAAAGACAGAAGATAATACTTTGGCTGCAAAGCTGCAAAAAGCACCCATTAGCGACCTCGTAAAAGCCATTGGAATTAATGATAAGTTTTTATTTATAAACGAACTTTTTGGAGGCAATGCCGACGAATATAATACAGCCATTAAGGAACTTAATCAGATAGAAAAACTACACTTGGCATTTGATTATTTAGATAATCTTAGAAAAAAACATAATTGGGACGAAAGTTCAACGCCTTGTCTTAAAATTTACGACTTAGTAAGACGAAAATATCAAGTTAAAAGATAGAAAATTTGAAAAAAAGACTTCAGTTTGTTAATTCTGTTTTAGGAAATATAAATTTCTGGATTATACTTTTTTTCCTTTTTCGGTTATATAATATCACGGCTCCGCCCATTGACGCTGCTCACAGCTGGCGACAAGTAACCGGAAATATGGTTGCACGAAATTTTTTGGAAATTGACAATAATATTTTACTTCCACGTGTGGATATGGCTGGCGAAATGAGTGGGATTACAGGAACTGAGTTCCCAATTTTAAACTACTTGATTTATCTAATGGCTCTTGTTTTTGGTTGGCAAGAGTGGTATGGCAGACTGATAGTGCTAATTGTTTCCTCATTCGGACTGCGGTTTTTCTATAAATTGATAGAGAAAAAACACAATTCTCAACACGCATTTTATGCCACAATGTTGCTAATTAGCTCACTGTGGTTTATTTATAGCAGGAAAATAATGCCCGATACATTCAGTGTTTCCCTAGTGATAATGGGACTTTGGTATGCATGGAAGTTTTTGGAAAACTCTTCCATATACTCGCTTTTATTTTCAGTTTTGTTTGCAACTGCAGGCATTTTAAGTAAAATCCCAGCATTGATAATTTTTACACCCTTGGCTTTGATTTATCTTGATAGAAATTATAAATTATCCAACAAGATTTATCTTGTTTTGGCTTTTTTGCCGTCGGCTGTTTTTGTAGTTTGGTGGTATTTTGTGCAAGTGCCATTTTTGGTTCAAGAATATGGATTTTGGCACTATTATATGGGTGTTTCGATGACACAAGGGGCAAAAGAACTCTGGATTTATGCCTCCGAAGCTTCGAAAATATTTTATTCCGATGCTATGAAATATACGGGATTTGCCCTTTTTCTCCTTTCTCTTATAGTGCTTTTTAGGAACTACAAAAAAGAAAAAAATGCAAAAACCATACTTCAGGTTTTTATTGTTTCAAGCGTGATATTTGCAATATTTATGCTTAAATCGGGTAGGAATTTTGCTGTTCATAGCTATTATATTGTGCCTTTTGTTCCTTTTATGACCTATGTTTCGGCATGGATTTTAACCAAAATTCCAAAACAAAAGTTGGCATATTTTATCTTGGCAGTGGTGATGATAGAGGGAATAATAAATCAAATTCACGATTTCAGAATAAAGCAAAACAAAACTTCAATGCTGCGATATGAAGCTGTTTTAGATGAGTTTTCTTATAAAGAAGATTTGATTTTAATAAATGGTGGCGATAATCCCACTGACCTATATTTCACCCACCGAAAAGGCTGGTCGATGGAAAATAATGAAATAAAAAATCCTGAAATAATCGACTCTTTACATAATTTAGGATGTAAATTCATTTTGATAAACAAACATTACGAAAGCAGACCTGAATTTAATCAAAAGCCTGTATATCAAGAAGATGAGTTTGAGATTTATGAGTGTGTGGTGAATATTACCAATGATAATATGGATAAATGATAATGTTTCCCCAATCAGCATAAATAATAATTGTAAAAAAAAGCTGCCTTATAAAGACAGCTTTTTTTGGATATATAAAGTATTACTATTTCATAGTAGATTTTCCGGCGTATCTTGCCGAGTTGCCAAGCATCTCTTCAATACGTAGTAATTGGTTGTATTTCGCAATACGCTCAGAGCGACAAGCTGAACCAGTTTTAATCATTCCAGAATTCATAGCAACTGCCAATTCGGCGATAAAAACGTCTTCGGTTTCGCCCGAACGGTGACTGATAATTGTGCGGTAGCCATTGTCGTGGGCAAGTTTTATGGCATCCACAGTTTCGGTTACAGTACCAATTTGATTTAATTTAATCAAAATAGCATTGGCAAGTCCTTTGTCGATGCCTTCTCTAAGTATTTTTGGATTAGTTACAAAAAGGTCGTCACCAACTAAGTTAACTCTGTTGCCGATTTTGTCGGTAAGAAGTTTCCAACCTTCGTAATCTTTTTCTGCCAAACCGTCTTCTATGGAAACGATAGGATATTTGTTTACCCAGTTAACTAAATAATCAACCATTTGTTCTGAGGTCAATTTTTCGCCACTAGACCAGTGTAGGTGATAAACTTTCTCTTCTTCGTTATAAAATTCGGTAGCAGCAAGGTCAAGGGTCAAGAAAATATCTTCACCAGCTTTATAGCCAGCTTTTTCAATGGCTTCAAGGATAAGTTCAACAGCTTCGTCGTTTGATTTTAGGTTAGGAGCAAATCCGCCTTCGTCGCCAACGTTAGTGGCTAATCCACGTTTTTTCAGAACTGATTTCAAAGTGTGAAAAACTTCTGTTCCCATTTGCATAGCTTGAGCAAAAGTTTCAGCACCAGCTGGATAAATCATAAACTCTTGGAAGTCAACGCTATTGTCGGCGTGAGCTCCACCATTTAGAATATTCATCATAGGAACTGGTAAAACAGTAGCATTAACACCGCCAAGGTAGCGATATAATGGTTGTCCTGTTTCCATAGCAGCAGCTTGTGCACAAGCCATAGAAACTGCCAACATTGCATTAGCACCCAATTTGGACTTGTTTTCTGTGCCATCAATCTCAATCATTTTCTGATCAATCTCTTGTTGCATCAAAACATCGTAGCCTCTAAGCTCTTCAGCTAAAATATTATTAATATTGTTTACGGCGTTCAAAACACTTTTTCCACCGAAATAAGTTTCATCATTGTCGCGAAGCTCCAAAGCTTCTAAAGATCCTGTTGACGCCCCCGAAGGAACAGCAGCACGACCAAAAGCACCAGCCTGTGTATAAACATCAGCTTCAACTGTGGGATTACCTCTTGAGTCAATAATTTGACGAGCATAAATATTTACAATTGCACTCATAAATAAATTTTGTTTGTTTTTTATTAGTTTAAAATCAAATGCAAATATACAAAAATAATTTGTAATGCTCTCAATGATATATCATTATGAAACTAATATCATAGATGTATGAGGTGGAATTATTAACAATTTGTATAGAATATGTCTTTTTAAATTTGATGAATATTCCATATTTTCATCTATTGTTAAGTTTTTCATTAGGGGAGTTTCGTTACTACAAATAATTTTCCACTCATTTATGTCTCTAATGTTCTCAATTACAGCAATTTGGTGGTTTTTAGAAGTGTTATGAGAGATTAGTATTTCTTTAACATTAATAAAACTGTTTTTAGACGCTTTTTCCAAACTATTGTCAATCCAGTAGGTCAAAATGCTACTATTGTCAGAAAATTGATCATAGGTATTATAATTTTTAATGCTTAGATCTATAACGATTTTGCCATCTTTGTCGATATGGTGTGAATTGATGAAATTATTGCCATTATATGAATAAAAGTCAGAATTTGTTTCCCATTTGCCAGCTTCATTTACCAATTTGAAATGTAAATAGTAGTCGTTACTCCATTTTGTTTGGTCGAAAGCTTTTATTTCTTTTTTATCAAAATTTATAACTCCAATTCCCTTGTGGTCAAACTCAACAGAATATGGGTTGTGTTGCGGATTGGCATCTACGTTTTTGGGCTGAATTTCGCCTGCAAGAAACATTTTCTGATTTTTAGGACCATTGATAAAAATTATGGAAAGCTCTTTTAGATTTTCATCTGAAAATGTGTTGAAATTGCCCTCGAATTTTTCTGAATTTTCACTGTTGCTGATAAATTTTAAGCCATTTAAAATATTCTCTTTTTTGCACATTCTAAGTCCAGCTAAGTTTCTACGAATTTCGATAAGAGATTTGTAAAAATCCTTCATTTCGCGAGCATATTTTGCATACTGATTATTTAGCCGACTCCATCTAATCATATTTGTGAAATCGTTGGAAGAGTATGAGTTTTCGTGAAAATGAACGATGCCGTTTTCTTCAATAACGTTTGGACTTGTGTGTGCTCTATTTCTGTTTTTGTCGAAGTGGGATAGGGGCTTGCTCCGAAGAATTTCGTCGCCAGCATGCAGAATTATTTTGCCCTGCGATGTGAGCAAAATCATTGCTGTCTGTTTCATTAATTTTATCCTATGTTCAATATTTCTATTTTCGGTGCTAAGGTTGAGTTTGTCCCAAAGGGTGTGTCCATCGTGGACTGTGAGAAAATTAAGGCTGTTGTTTGGACGATAGGAAAAACTGTTGTAAGGATTTTTAAAAATATCATTATTTATGTTCGGGATTTTAGTTTGAAAGTCCTTCAAACCTCCCATAACAGATGATGCTACTCTGCTGATTTCGTGATTGTTACCTTGAATAAATCCCTGTTGAGCATCTCTGCCCAAAATTGAATCTCTGCAAGTGTCGTTGAAAATCCCAATATTCAAATCCTCTTTTGGATAATTTAGTTTCGTGAAAGCTGCATTTTCCCCTTCTGAATCAGTTGAGGTGTCTAAATCGGAGAAAACCCAAGCTTCGCCGTGCAAAATTAACTCATTGATATTCTGATTGTTATATACTTTGCCCACTTCGTGGCGAATTAGCCTTATTGTTTCATGATCCATAAAACTCATCAAATCGAAGCGAAAACCATCAACTTTATAAAATTCCACATAATGTTTCAAAGAATCGATTATAAGTTTTCTAACAGCCCAACGCCTTGACTCTATAGTGGGACCAGCTCCAGTATGTTTGGAAATATTGAGGTTTTCATCTAAACGAAAGTAGCAACCGGGAGCAAGATTTTCGAAAGTTTCCACTGAAAAACTGTGATTATAAACCACATCTAAAATCACTCCGATTTTATTATTATGAAGTTCGTTTATCAATTCTTTTAGCTCTAAAATTCGGGTGTAGGGGTTTGTGGCATCGCTGCTAAACCAGCCTTCGGGGCTGAAATAGCTCAGCGAATCGTAGCCCCAATTGTAGTTGCTTTGTCGAGAATCTTGTCCGCTAAAATCTCTATTTGTCTCTTCTACGGTAAAAAACTTCATTATTGGTAAAAACTGCACGTGACTAACCCCTAAATCTTTTAAATGGTGAATCTTTTCGCTAAAACCGAGATATGTGCCAGCATTTTTATTTCCATTTTGAGCCTGCTCAATGGTAAAATCTCTAATGTGAACTTCGTATGCCACAAGGTCGTTTTCTGAAGCCATAATTTCTGCATTGGAAAATTTTATATCGCTGTTGAGGTCAAATTTTTCAGAGCTTTTGCAGATGGTGGCAGCCTTGCCAATTTTGTCATCACCAAAGGGCGAAAAAGCAGCCATGGAAAGGGCGTATGGGTCTAATGCCAATTTAGCTTTGCCGTATGCATAAACCTTATATTGATAAAAAATATATTTCTCTTGATTGAAGCTTTTTAAATCTATACTCCAAATTCCGTTGTGAGATTTTGTCATCAAAAACTTTTCACCACTTTCAATTATGTTTTGATTTTTATCATAAAAAACCACTTCAATTTTTGCTGCTGGTGGCGACCAAAGTCTGAAACTTGCAACTCCATTTAGCATGAAAAATCCCAATTGCTGCTCTTTGTCAATTTTGAAAATTGTATCTAAAATCCCACCAATTTTATAGTCTAAATATATGTCAATCTGTTCGTTGTGGTATTTTAAGATGTAGTTTTTTGATAAATCAATTTTATGAAAATGTAGATTTATAATATTTCCAGCAAGTTCAATATTTATTGGAATAATGGATTTTTTTATGGGGAAATTATCTGTTAAATCTTCACTATAATCGTATTCGAAAATTTCAATTTTAGATAAATCAATTTCAGAATTTGACTTTAAACGAAGTTCGATTAAACTAGGAGAAATAATAAAAGCATGAGATAAAATATTATTCCCACTGTTTTCAAAAATCTCATATTTATTAACTATTGTCATTGTGGAATTAGTCGTTTAATTTTTGCAAAACTATTGCTGTTCGGGCAGGAAGATATAATCTTAATTGATGTGCGTTTTCAGTTTTAACAGTTTGATAGTCAATGCTGTTATCAATTCTGGCGAAGCCATCAAATTCTTTGTTATCGCTATTAAGTACAATTTTATATTTGCTCGCTTCAGCCACCTGAAAACCATAATCTTGATAGGAGTTGTCGGGACTGAAATTGAATGCAAAAAATAGTTTTCCTCTTGCAAAACCCAAAACCTGATCACTGGGATTATCGAATTTGTATTCAATTTTGTTACTGAATATTTCAAACTCTTTTGCTAGTTTAATCATCTTATTATCAAAGTGATATAAGAATTTATACCTTAGGTTTTCATCAAAAGCCAAATTCCACTGCCTTCGTGCGTAGTGGTACGACCAATTGTTGCCTTCTCGCGGAAAATCAATCCATTCGGGATGTCCAAATTCGTTGCCCATAAAATTGAGGTAGGCGTTGCCAGCCGTGGAGAGTGTGGCTAAGCGAATCATTTTGTGCAGGGCAATTCCCCTGTCGATTTTCAAATTGCGATATTGGGTATTCATATGCCAATACATATCGGCATCTAAAAGTCTAAATATTATGGTTTTGTCGCCCACCAAAGCTTGGTCGTGGCTTTCGGCATAGCTCACAACTTTTTCATCATCTCTTTTATCGGTGAGGCGGTGAAACATATCCCCCACATGCCAATTTTGATCGCTATGATTTTTTATAGTGTCAATCCAATAGTCGGGAATGCCCATTGCCATGCGGTAGTCAAATCCAATTCCACCATTCTCGGCACTTACGCAAAGTCCGGGAAATCCGCTCATCTCTTCGGCTATGGTAATCACATTGGGATTTATTTGTTTTACCAACTTATTCATCAATTGCAAGTATGCCAACGCTTCTGTATCTATGTTATCACCAAAATAGTCGTCGTAATTCAAAAAGTTTCTGCCCAAACCGTGATCTTTAAAAATCATGCTTGTAACGCCGTCAAATCTAAATCCGTCAAATTTATATTCTTCAATCCAGAATTTTACATTCGATAGCAAAAAACTTACAACATCGGTTTTACCGTAGTCGTAGCAACGAGAGTCCCAAGCAGGGTGTTCGCCTCTTTCGCCTTGATGAAAAAACTGATATTCGCTACCGTCATATTTTGCAATTCCTTCAATTTCATTTTTTACGGCATGCGAATGTACAATGTCCATCACCACCGAAATGCCTCTGCCGTGGGCATCGTCAATAAGCTCTTTTAAATCTTCGGGAGTGCCAAAACGTGACGAAACTGCAAAAAGTGATGAAACATGATAGCCAAATGAGCCATAATAGGGGTGCTCTTGAATTGCCATTAGCTGAATAACGTTGTATCCAGATTTTTCAATTATGGGCAAAATATGCTCTCTAAATTCCTGAAAACTGCCCACTTTGCCATCTTCCAAAGCCATTCCAACGTGAGTTTCGTAAATCAAAGGAGTTTGAGGCCATTTTGGAGCGGGACTTTTCCAAGAATGTGGTTCTTGTGGAATCCAAATTTGGGAGTTGAAAATTTTAGTGTCTTCGTCCTGTACAGCTCTTTTACTCCATGCCGAAACTCGCTCACCATAGCCACCTTGCCACTCCATTAAGAGTTTGTATAGACTTTTGTGAGAGATGTTTTTATCTGGAATTTCACATTGCCAATTTCCATTGCCAATATTCATAAATCTATAATTTTCATCTTTTTGCCAATTGTTGGCATCGCATAAAAGATAAATGGCAGTGGCATTGGGAGCCCATTCTCTGAAAATATATTTATCTCCGTTTTTATGCACCCCAAAAAAGAGGTGAGCATTTATGTTTTTTTGAAATTCTTCTTTCTTATTTTGACTTAAAATCTCCTCTTTTTCATGAGCTAATTCCGTTATATTTTCGAAAAAATGTGAATAGGATTGCAAAAATTTATCTTTATGGTAAAATTTATCTTTCATATTTATTGGCTTATTTGAGTAAAAATACAACAAAATGAGAACAAAATCTCAATTTTATCGTATAAAATCTTGAAATATGCATTAAAACAAAAAATATGTTGTGATTTTTAGCAAACTTTAGAATTATTTATATAAATTTACAGAGAATAATTAAAACACATCAAAATATGAAGTACAAACCTTTATTAGTTTTATTGTTTGTAGCTATGCTGGGAATGCTTAGTTGCGACAAAATTTTTCCTGACAAAGATGAGGATATAGTCGAGGATAAAGAGGCTGTAGTGGAATTGAGCTTAAATGGTTCACCGCAGGAGGCTAGTTCGGCTGGTATAGCACTTTCGTACGAAATCAATCCAGATGCTCCGGGAGCATACAAGGTGATGATGTCTGGAGCTTTCACAATGGGCGAATCAAGCAATTTGTTTTTCTCGGTGTGGTGCTACGATATACACAATCCCATTGCCGGCGGAATTAGAGCAAAGAAATATTTTATTGAATATAGCCGTCTTGACTGTCGTGAGTATTTTGAAGAGACGCTTTGTGATGGAGCTGAAATGACGTTGCAACTTGCTGAAAATGAGTTTGTAACAGATTTTGAAGAGTATTCAAGCTATATCAATATTTCGGTTTGCGACCCCAAAGAAAAATTGATTTCAGGAAATGCTTCAGTGAGAACATTTCTAGAGTACGATCACGAAAGTGTACAAGTTATAACATTGTCGTTTGAAAATATTCCTTACAGAGTATTAAATTAAAAATTGAGATATGAAAAATCTAAATAAATTATCATCATTATTATTGGTCCTAATTATATTTGTGGCGTATTCCTGCAAAGAGGACACCATCAGACCCGAAGCTTTGGACTTGCCAGAGGGAATGTCGATGAATATATATTTGAATGACAACTACTATTCGCCACTCTTGTATGACAACTATGTAACATCGTTTAGTAGTGGTGTTGGAGGAAGCATACAGGGCGTAAAATTAGTTGTTCATGCACTTTTGGAGAACGATGAAACTTTGGAAATATCCGTAATAAATTATGAGATTTATCACCAAAATGGAGTACATCCAAAACCATATATTTTTGGACCCAACGACACAACACAGTATTGTACCACCATTGGGCACCCCGACTCGCTATATTGCGATGGTGCAGAAATTAGATATATTTTAGCTGAGGATTATATTTATACATCAGATAACAATATAAATGGCTCGGTAAATATCACCTCTTGTAACCCTGTAAAACAGATAATTTCAGGTGATTTTAAAGCTATGTTAGTGGCAAAACCACCGTATGCTGATACGCTATTTATTCAGGGCGATTTCCAAAATCAACACTATGGTGTGAAGATAAATCCAGATAATAAATAGTCGCCCCTTAAAAAGCCATTTTTCTTTGTATTAGTACAAAAATAAGATTAAAAATAGGCGTAAATATTTTTTGAAAAAACTGATAAAAAGATGATTTCCATATATTCATCATCCTTTT
>JAAYKF010000016.1 GCA_012522535.1 Bacteroidales bacterium | reverse complement strand
GAATAATCGATATAAATCTCATTTTGCGCAGTTCTAAAATCACTAATTTCATCTTTCGATAAAAGACTTATTTCTAATTTTAAAGGAAGATCTGGTAAGTTGAAAAGATTATCAATACAAAACACATCTTGCTGATTTTCAGAACTTAAGACTTCAATTAATAATTTTTCATTCCATATGGTAGATTTATGGGTTTGGGTGTAATATATTTTTCCATTCTTTGAAAAATCTTCAAAAATATTTTCACATTGGCTATATGTAAATTGATACTCTTTTAAATACTCAAAAAGAACAACAGCTGCTTGTTTTGAGCTTGCAAAGCCTTGTAAATCAACACTTATCTGATCGTTATCCTCTTTTATATATTTAGAAAAATCTGAAATTCTTTCATCATAAATCACTTCCTGCGAACTTAGAAGTTGAGCTGAATTGGATACATTTTGCAAGAAATTTGGAAAAACCTCTTTTAAAATTGGCAAAACTTCATTTCTGATTCTGTTGCGGGTATATTTATTATCGAAGTTTGTAATATCGTCTCTATATTTCACACTATTTTTTGTGGCGTAATTTTCAATCTCTCTTCGAGATACATTAATTAATGGTCGAATTATATCATTTTTAAAAACGGGCATTCCTTTCAAACCTGCTATTCCGCTCCCTCTACCAAGGTTTATTAATACCGTTTCGGCCATATCATCGGCGTGATGAGCCATAGCAATATAGTCGTATGAAAATTCTTTTTTCAGACGTTTAAAAAACTCATATCTAAGTTCGCGTGCAGCCACTTGTGTGGATATTTTGTTATGCTTTGCAAAACCTGTTGTGTCGAAGCTTTCCACATGAAAACTAAGTTTATTTTTCAGGGCAAAATTTCTTACCAATTCTTCGTCAGCATTTGAGTCTTCTCCCCTAAGATTGAAATTGCAGTGGGCTATGGCAATATTTTCATTTAAACTCAACAAAACATGCACCAAGACCATGGAATCGGCTCCTCCACTACAAGCCACTAAAATTTTCCTCTCTGTGGAGGGTTTTGGCAATAGTCCTAAAATGTTTTTCACTTCTGCAATCATATTGCAAAAATAGATAATTGATTTAAAAATGCAATTATATAATGTAAAATTTGCATTTCAGGTAAATTTCAAAACAAAAAAGAGGGTGTCATGTGAAGGAGAAGTTGCGATTTTATTTTCGGAATTTGGACTCAGGCACACAGCTTACATCCTCATTCTCAATCTATTGCATCTCAACCTTCAAGAGATACCCTCTTCTGCTAAAATATTACTAGATTAAGTTTTATCTATTTTCATTTAAAAACCTTTCAGCGTCTAAAGCTGCCATACAGCCACTTCCAGCTGCAATAACTGCCTGACGATAATTGGGGTCTTGTACGTCGCCTGCGGCGAAAACGCCGGGGATATTTGTTTTGGTTGTACCTGGAATTGTTTTAATGTAGCCTTGCTCATTAAGTTCTACAAATTCTCTGAAAGTTCTTGTATTGGGATTATGTCCGATGGCAACAAAAACGCCATCAATTTCAATAGTTTTTTGCTCTTCAGTTTTTACATTTTTCACCACTACCCCATTTACAGCCTTTACAAAGCCTTGTTGTTCGCCCACAATTTCCACTGGCACACTATCCCATACCATTTCAATATTTTCGGTTTCGAAAACTCTTTGCTGAACAGCTTTTGAGGCTCTAAGCTCATCACGGCGATGGATTAGATATACCTTTTTAGAAATTTTAGCAAGATATTGAGCATCTTCGGCAGCAGTGTCGCCACCACCTATAACAGCTACTGTTTTTCCGCGGTAGAAAAATCCGTCGCAGGTGGCACAAGCCGAAACACCATATCCACTATATTCATCTTCACCTTTTATACCCAACCAGCGAGCAGATGCACCTGTGGCAATGATTACAGATTCAGCTTCAATGATTTTTCCGTCATCGGCAGTACAAACAAATGGACGTTTTGAAAAATCAACTTTTGTAATCATTCCTGTGCGAATATCAGCCTCGAAACGCAAGGCTTGCTGACGAATATCGTCCATTATTTCTGGACCCATTTTTCCTTCGGGATAGCCCGGAAAATTCTCCACATCAGTTGTGATAGTTAATTGTCCACCCGGCTGAAGACCTTCATAAACAACGGGTTTTAAGTCTGCACGAGCAGCATAAATAGCAGCAGTATAGCCTGCTGGACCTGAACCAATAATAAGTGTTTTAACTTTTTCCATCTCAATTTATTTTTTACAAAATTACATATTTATTTTAAATAAAATATTTTCCGCAACAAAAACAGAAAGACTAACAAACAAAAGAGCAAAAAGTTAAACAAAGAGTTCGTTTAACAAAGCATTAATAGTCGTTTAATAGCATTTAATTTATCGTTAAAATTTTCACAATTAATTTAGAAACATTCTAATTATTTGAAAAAGACTTGATTTTCAACACATTACACAGTGCATCAATTATGACACTATGTTATGTTAGCAACTTAAACTTGAAAAAATATGATTAATTGCAAAACTTACATAAATTTGCTTTGAAAGAAAACGCTTAATTATCAAATTTAACAAAGTGGGAACAATAATAATTTACTCGGTTATAGCCCTTGCAGTTATCGGATTTATCTCGGCAGTTATACTATATTTTGTATCACAGAAATTCAAGGTGATTGAAGACCCCAAAATTGATATAATTGCAGACTTATTACCTGCTGCCAACTGCGGTGGATGCGGATATGCAGGCTGTAGAAGTTTTGCCGAAACTATTGTAAGACAGGGCAATATGGACAATCTTTTTTGTCCAGTAGGCGGAAACGATTTAGTAAAACTAATCTCACCTGTTTTGGGTGTTGAAGCCGTTGAACGGGAGCCACAAATTGCAGTTGTTCGTTGCAATGGCACTAAAGCCAACGCACCATCAAAAGCCATTTACGACTCGGCAATGAGTTGTGCTTTTGCCAACACGCTTTTTGCTGGTGAAACAGGCTGTCCAAACGGCTGTTTGGGCTGTGGCGACTGTGTTGCAGCTTGCAAGTTTGACGCCATGTATATGGACAAAGAAACAGGCTTGCCAGTGATTATTTCGGACAATTGTGTTGCCTGCGGAGCTTGCGTTACGGCTTGTCCAAGAAGTATTATTGAACTTAGAAATAAAGGTAAAAGAGATAGACGAATATATGTCAGTTGTGTGAACAAAGAGAAGGGTGCCATTGCGAGAAGAAACTGCTCAGTAGCGTGCATTGGATGTGGAAAATGTGTAAAAGCATGCCCTTTTGATGCAATTACTTTGGAAAACAATTTGGCATATATAGATTATGAAAAGTGCAAACTTTGTCGCAAATGCGTTGAAGTTTGTCCCACAGATGCAATTATAGAGCTAAACTTCCCCCCTCGTAGGGTTAAGGAAGAGACCGCAGTTGTGGAAGAAAATTAATGTAATAAATATTGTATAAAGATAATAAACATACATAAAGTGGCAAGATTAAAAACATTTAGAATTGGCGGAATTCATCCAGAGGAGAATAAATTTTCTGCTGCAAAGCCAATTGAAGTTTTTCCTATTCCAGAGAAAGTTTATGTTCCTGTAACTCAACATTTGGGAGCACCTTCAAGTCTTTTGGTTAAGAGGAACGACACAGTAAAAATTGGCACACTACTGGCAAAAGCCGATGCATTTATTAGTGCCAATGTGCATTCGCCAGTTTCTGGCACCGTGGAAAAAATAGACGAAATAATTGATGCTAGCGGTTATCGCAAAGCCAATATTGTTATAAAAGTTGAAGGTAATGAGTGGGAAGATGGTATAGACAACAGCAGTGCAATTATTAAAGAATGTAATTTGAGTGCTAAGGAAATTACAGACATACTAAAAGAAAAAGGCATTGTGGGTATGGGTGGAGCTACTTTCCCTTCGCATATAAAATACATGATACCCGAGGGTAAAGATGTTGACTATCTGATAATCAATGCAGTGGAATGCGAGCCATACCTCACTTCCGACCATGCAATAATGTTAGAAAAAACAGAAGAGATTTTAATAGGTATCGACATTTTGAAAAAAGCATCTGGGGCTAAAAAAGCATTGGTTGGAATTGAAAACAATAAATTGGATGCCATTGCAAAGATGCAAGAAGTGGCTAAAAGCTTCAAAGATATTGAGATACAGCCTTTGAGGGTTAAATATCCACAAGGGGCTGAGAAACAGCTAATTAGAGCACTAACCAAGCGAGAAGTTCCTTCAGGCAAATTGCCCATAGAGGTTGGTTGTGTTGTAAATAATGTAGGTACTGCATTGGCTAGTTACGAAGCTGTTCAAAAGAACAAACCCTTGATTGAGAGAGTGGTTACTGTTACTGGAAAAGCTGTAAAAAACCCCAGTAATTTATTGGTACGAATAGGCACACCTGTGAAAGAACTTATCGACCATGTTGGCGGATTACCTGAAGATACTGGCAAAGTAATTTCGGGTGGTCCAATGATGGGCAAGGCAATTAGCAATTTAGATGTGCCAGTTACGAAAGGTACTTCGGGAGTTTTGATGATGACCAAGGCTGAATCTAAACGCAAAAAACCACTAAATTGCATCAGATGTGCCAAGTGCGTATCTGTATGCCCCATGGGGCTTGAGCCATATTTACTACAACAATTGGTAGATTCAGAAAGGTGGGAAGATGCTGAATTGAACAGAATAATGGACTGTATTGAATGTGGTTCTTGTCAGTTTATCTGCCCTTCAAAACGTGAGCTACTGGATTATATTAGAGTTGGTAAAGCAAGAGTTGGAGCCATTATTCGTTCACGAGCAAAAAGATAAAAATCAGAAATAAAGCTAATTTTATATATGAAACTATTTACAATATCGGGTTCACCACACATAAACAGAAAATCTTCTGTTAAAAAAATCATGTTAATGGTGATAATTTCATTATTGCCTGCTATGTTTGTGTCGGTTTACTATTTTGGCATAAGTGCCATAAGGGTAAGTTTGATAGCCATTGCTTCCGCAGTTTTTTTCGAGTGGATAATTCAAAAATTATTCTTTAAAGGCACTAAAAGCATCGGAGATTTATCAGCCGTTGTTACGGGCTTGTTACTAGCTTTCAATCTGCCTTCAAATCTGCAATGGTGGATAGTAGTAATTGGTTCATTTGTAGCTATTGGAATCGCAAAAATGTCATTCGGAGGCTTGGGTAAAAACCCTTTCAACCCAGCATTGGTTGGACGTGTATTTTTGCTAATTTCTTTTCCTGTACAGATGACAACTTGGCCCAAAGTTGACGTTCTCGACTTTTCACTTGTTGATGCCGAAACTGGTGCGACCCCGCTTGCAATAGTAAAAGAGGGAGTTAAAGAAGGTTTATCAATTAGTGAAATTTTTGATAAACTTCCAGTAACTTTCACCGATATGTTTTGGGGAAATATGGGAGGTTCTTTGGGTGAGGTACCAGTTTTAGCACTTGTTATAGGTGCACTGTTTCTGTTAGGTCGTAGGGTGATAACTTGGCATATACCATTTTCAATATTGGCAACCATCGGTATTTTTACTGGAATATTGCACGGCATAAATCCAGATATGTATGCACCACCCCTATTTCACGTTTTAACAGGCGGTATAATTTTGGGTGCATTTTTTATGGCAACCGACATGGCAACTTCACCTATGACACCCAAAGGACAAATAATTTTCGGGGTCGGAATTGGAATAATAACGGTCGTAATACGGCTTTGGGGAGCCTATCCCGAAGGCATTTCGTTTGCCATTTTGCTAATGAATGCCTTAGTTCCACTTATCAATAATGTTAGTAAACCAAAAGCTTTTGGCAAAGTAAAAAAATAAGTTTGATATGGCAAAAATAGAAAGCTCATTTAAAAATATGACAATAGTACTGTCGCTAATCACTGGCATTGCTGCTATTGCTCTTGGATTTGTTTACAAACTCACCTTAGACCCCATCGCACAAGTTAAGGTTAAAGAGCTACAAAGCAGTATAAATCTTGTTGTGCCAGGAGCCGACAAGGGCACTATTAATGAATTTGCTGTTATGCCCGATGATGGCAACGACAGCCTATATTTTTACGAAATTATGATTAACAACCAACGCCAGGCAACAGCTGTCCTATCATACACCGATAGAGGCTTTAGTGGCAGGTTTACCATTATGGTAGGTTTTGACCTTGAAGGAAATATTATCGACAACAATATCCTTGAACACAAAGAGACCCCCGGATTGGGCGATAAAGCCAGCAAAAGCAAGTCAAACTGGAACGAGCAATTTAAGGGTCTAAATCTTAGTGAAACTAATTTAGATGTTGACCAAAACGTAGATGCCATAACAGCAGCTACCATCACATCACGTGCCTATTGCGATGCCCTTGAGCGTGCCCATAGAGCATATGTAAAACATTATAGTAATGAGCAAAATTCTGCCAATGATGCAGAACAAAATATAGAGGAGGAATAAGCATGAATCAATGGAAAAACTTTACAAAAGGATTTATTAGAGAGAACCCAATTTTGGTGCTGGTTCTGGGGACTTGTCCAGCTCTGGCAACAACCTCTTCAGCCTTCAACGGATTGGGAATGGGACTCGCCACAACATTTGTTTTAATTGGCTCAAATGTGGTTATTTCTCTTATGTCGAAACTCATTCCCGACACTGTTCGTATTCCAGCATATGTTGTTGTTATCGCAACATTTGTTACCATAGTTGACCTACTAATTCAAGCCTACGTCCCTGCCCTATATGCCACCTTAGGTATTTTCATTCCTCTGATTGTGGTTAACTGCATTGTGTTAGGACGTGCCGAAGCATTCGCTAGTAAAAACACCACACTCTCATCTCTCTTAGATGGAGCAGGAATGGGATTGGGCTTCACATTAGCATTAGGAATTCTGGGTGCTATCCGCGAGATGCTGGGCTCTGGAGCAATTTTCGGTCTTGAATTATTCCCTGGCGATGGTGCATTAATATTTGTATTAGCACCAGGTGCTTTCATCGCTCTTGGATATATGATTGCACTTGTAAATAAAATTAATAAAGCTAAAAATTAATAGATATGGAATATATTTTAATAATAATATCGGCAATATTTGTAAACAATATAGTTTTAGCACAATTCCTTGGAGTATGCCCTTTTCTTGGAGTTTCAAACAAGGTTAACACTGCCATAGGAATGGCCGGAGCCGTTACATTCGTAATGGTATTAGCAAGCATAGTAACATACCTAATTCAAGTTTATGTTCTACAAACCTTAAATATTGAATTTCTACAAACAATATCTTTTATTTTAGTTATTGCAGCCTTGGTGCAGATGGTGGAAATTGTTTTAAAGAAAATCAGTCAACCACTCTATCAAGCTTTGGGAATTTTCCTACCACTTATCACCACAAACTGTGCTGTATTAGGGGTTGCTCTTTTGGTTGTAAAAAAAGATTTCAACCTTATAGAAGGAGTTGTTTATAGCGCCTCCACCGCCGTGGGATTTGGATTAGCCTTAATTATCTTAGCAGGAATTAGAGAACAATTAGACCTTATTAAAGTACCCGAAGGGATGAAAGGCGTTCCAATCTCATTAGTAGTTGCCGGAATTTTAGCAATGGCATTTATGGGATTTGCTGGAATAGTTTAAAAACATATCATTTTATTTCTTAATTTGGCTGTCGAATACAATTGACAGCCATTTTTTTTAAATTAAAAATCATGAAAAAAATAGTAGATAAATTTGATATAAAAGATAATATATCAGAAATTAAACCCACAGGTTCGGGACATATAAACGACACTTATTCGGTATTTGTAGAAGGCGAAAAGAGCCCCAAATATATACTTCAAAGGATAAATACCAATGTTTTTCCCAATGTTAAAAAACTTCAAGAAAATATTGTTCGCACATTGGAACATCTTAAAAGTAAAAATGATAACAGATTCAAAATAATGGAAGCCATTGCCACAAACGATGGCAAATATTGGCACAAAGATGAAGAAGGATTATATTGGAGAATGTTTACATTTATTCCCGAATCTCAATCTTTTGACCTCTCGCCCAATGACGATTTTACCTATCAAGCTGGCGTTGCTTATGGCTGGTTCATTAAAAGCATGAGCGACCTAAAAGGAGAAAAACTACATGAAGTAATACCGGGCTTTCATAGCATTAAACTTAGGGTAACTCAACTGAGAGATGCCATAAAAAATGATGTCGCCAATAGGCTAAATGACAATAGAAATATTGTAGATTTTTACTTAGATCGCTGTGCCGAAATGGAAAAATTTGACTCCTTGATTAATACTGATAAAATTCCACTTCGCAATACTCACAACGACACAAAAATCAACAATGTACTTTTTAATGAAAACGGGAAATCAATCTCTGTTATCGACCTCGACACTGTGATGCCCGGAGCCATTCATTACGACTTTGGCGATGCCATCAGAACCACCGCTGCTAAGGCTTTAGAAGATGAAACAGACTTGAAAAAAGTAGGCATAAGTTTAGATTATTACAAATCTTTTGCAAAAGGATTTCTTTCCGAAACTGAAGATATTTTAACCCAATCGGAAATAGATTATCTACATATTTCACCTCGAATTATGGCTTTTATTATGGGAATTAGATTCCTTGCCGACTATCTTCGTGGCGACGATTACTACAAAATAAAATATTCCAATCACAATATCGATAGAGCAAAAAATCAGATGAAATTGATATTGGATATGGAGGAGAAAGCAGAATTAATGAAAAATATATTCTAATACTGAATTGAGTTTAGATTTGAAATATTTTTATATCTTCGTTAAAAAATAAAATCATATGAGCGACGACAAGAAAATTATCTTTTCGATGGTGCGAGTTAGCAAGACCTATCCCCCCTCGAAACAAGTTTTGAAAGATATATATTTATCCTTCTACTATGGTGCCAAAATTGGCGTAATTGGTCTAAATGGTTCAGGAAAATCATCCCTTTTGAAAATTATTGCTGGCGAAGACAAATCCTATAATGGTGAAGTGGTTTTTTCGCCGGGATATAGCGTTGGATACCTTCCTCAAGAGCCTATTTTGGACGACTCCAAAACCGTCATTGACATCGTTACCGAAGGTGTTCAGGAAGTGGCAGATATTCTGAAAGAATACGAAGAGGTAAGCAACAAGTTTGCCGAGCCAATGAGCGATGACGAAATGAACAAACTCATTGAGCGTCAGGGACAACTCACCGATTTAATTGAACAGCACGACGCTTGGGAATTGGACTCCAAATTAGAGAGAGCTATGGATGCGCTCCGCTGCCCCGAGGGCGACACCCCCATCAAAAATCTTTCTGGTGGCGAACGCCGCAGGGTGGCACTTTGCCGACTATTACTCCAACAGCCCGATATTCTTTTATTAGACGAACCCACAAACCACTTGGATGCCGAATCCATAGAATGGCTCGAGGTGCATTTGCAGCAATATAAAGGCACTGTGATTTCGGTTACACACGATAGATATTTCTTAGACAATGTAGCTGGCTGGATTCTTGAGTTAGACCGTGGCGAAGGCATTCCGTGGAAAGGAAACTACTCATCATGGTTGGAACAAAAATCAAACAGATTGGCACAAGAGGAAAAAACAGAAAGCAGACGCAGAAAGACCCTTGAACGTGAATTAGAATGGGTGCGAATGGCTCCAAAAGCCCGTCATGCTAAGTCAAAAGCTCGTTTGAACGCCTATGAAAAACTTCTAAATCAAGACTCAAAAGAGAAAGAAGAAAGATTGGAGATTTTTATCCCCAACGGTCCACGATTGGGTAATAATGTCATTGAGGCTCAAAATGTTAGCAAAGGATATGACGATAAATTGTTGTACGAAAATTTAAATTTCTCACTTCCACCCAACGGAATTGTGGGAATTATTGGTCCAAACGGTGCTGGAAAAACAACACTTTTTAGACTAATTATGGGATTGGAACAGCCCGATAGCGGAAATTTCGTTGTGGGTGAAACAGTAAAATTAGCCTATGTCGATCAGCAGCACAGCCAAGTTGACCCCGAAAAATCTGTCTATGAAGTCATTTCGGGTGGCGAAGAGCAAATGATGCTTGATGGCAGAATGATAAATTCAAGAGCCTATATTTCTCGATTTAATTTTAGTGGTACCGACCAAAGTAAAAAAGCTGGCGTACTCTCCGGTGGCGAGCGTAACAGGCTGCATTTGGCAATGACATTGAAATCGGAGGCAAATGTGCTACTTTTAGACGAACCCACCAACGATATTGACGTTAACACCCTTAGAGCTTTAGAAGAGGGTCTGGATAATTTTGCTGGCTGTGCCGTAATCATCTCCCACGACCGCTGGTTTTTAGACAGAGTTTGTACACATATTTTAGCCTTTGAAGGCGACTCACAAGTCTATTATTTTGAAGGCTCCTACTCCGAATATGAAGAAAATAGAAAAAAACGCCTTGGCGACGAAGGTCCAAAACGAATTAAATATAAAAAACTGATAAAGTAGATATTAGATAAAAGATTATAGATAAAAGTTAAAAGTTTTTAGTGCTCAGTTTGTTTTCATTTTTTTGGCTTCCCAGCGAGGTCGGGGAAAACAAAAAAACATTTGTCATGCTTCTGCGTTGTGGTCTGTCGAATAGTAGAGACAGTGCGGTGGCATTTCGGCTGAACACTTGGCTTGGAAACTTGGAAGGAGAAAGGGAAAAGGAAAAATGAGAAAGTTTTTAGTGCTCAGTTAGTTTTCATTTTTTTGACTCCCAAGCGGGGTCGGGGAAAAACAAAAAATGGAGAAACTTTGAAACCTTAAAACTTGGTTTTTTACCACGGAGACACGGAGGAGCTGGCTTCGCCAATTATTTTTTGTCCCTGACAAAAAACACAGAAATGTGGATAAATATACGTTCTCTTAGAATTTTATTTTGTCGAAGACAAAATCACAGTTTACACAAAAAGCCTCTGTGTCTTGGTGCCTTCTTTGTGTCTTTGTGGTTCCATTTTGAAGTTCTACCAATTGTAATAATAAAATGGTCCAAGCTATTTTATTATTTTACAATGGTAAATGCCGATGGTTTAAATATATAGAACAAATGAGTCCCGATATTTATCGGGATGAAAATTGGACTATAATATTTTTCCAATCGGTATTTTCTCTGTACCTTTGTGGTTTCAGCGGTGGCGGTTCGGCTAACCACTTAATTTGGAAACCTAATACATCATCCCAATACGAATTCCAACGTGGTGGTATAGCACTTTTGAGGATTGATTGGTGGTAATTTGAGGAAAAAAATTAAACTCATCCGAATATTTCAAATCCGACTCTTGAATTTTATAAGATATAATAATTGTTCCAGCTCTATTTTTCTTAAACCAAACTCTAAGTCCTACTCCACTCTCCATAAACAAACCCTCGGTAGCACCATGAATTACATACATTTCAGGTTCGGGACATGGCGACTCATACCACTTATTTGAGTATCCTAAATTAATCATAAATTGAGGAGAATATCTTTTACTGAAAATATTAAATCTTAAATCGGCATATATTGGAATAAATGAGGTTTTTCTCCACTTTTCAAACCCAAGTCCCACTCCTGCACTAAAATAAGGATTAAATAAATAGCCCACCGACTGATGTAGCGAGTATATAGAATTATTGTTATGCAAATAATTTCCTTCATTAGGTATATCTGATATTCCAAAAAGACCGTTATGAAAAGCAAAGCTTGAATTATAAATTACACCCTCTTCTTTGAAAATCGCACGCTCCTGCGACATTGCCAAGAGTGGCAAAACAAAAACTAAAGAAAAAAACAAGTGTCGTATTTTCATTTTATCATTTTTAAATTCATTCAAAGAGCAAAAATATAAATTTTAAGAATAGGAACGCAATTAGCATTGTTTTTTGCATTATTTATATTTTTGAAATAAATTTCAATTAGCTTTTTATTTTATATTATCTTTGCAAGATGAATGATAATGTATTAATTATAGATTTCGGTTCGCAATTCACTCAGCTGATTGCCCGAAGAGTTAGAGAGATGAATGTTTACTGCGAAATTCATCCCTACAATAACTTACCCGATAATATAGAAAATTTCAAAGCTGTAATCCTTTCAGGAAGTCCATTTTCAGCCATGGGAAACGATGCTCCTTCCATTGATTTAAATCTATTCAGAAAGCGAGTTCCTTTATTAGGAATCTGCTTTGGAGCACAATATTTAGCTCATAATTTGGGTGGAAAAATTGAATCATCAGAAGTTAGAGAATATGGAAGAGCAAAGCTCAATAAAATTTTTCACAACAGCTCTCTTTTTAAAGACATAAATATTGGAAGTCAAGTGTGGATGTCGCATGGCGACACTATTTTTCAACTACCCGAAAATTTTGAACTCATTGCCAGCACTGAAGATGTTGAAAATGCAGCATTCAAAATTAAAGATGAAGAGACCTATGGAATACAATTTCACCCCGAAGTTTCGCACTCGCTTGATGGTGCTAAATTGTTAAAAAACTTTGTAATAGAAATTGCAAAATGTGAGCAAACATGGACTCCCGACTCCTTTGTAGAAAGTTCCATAACCAATCTAAAAAACGAACTTGGCAACGATATTGTTGTATTAGGACTCTCAGGCGGAGTTGATTCTACTGTGGCTGCAATATTATTGCACAAAGCAATTGGAAAAAATCTTCACTGTATTTTTGTGGACAACGGTTTATTACGTAAAAATGAATTCAACGAAGTTTTAGAATCATATAAGCATATGGGTTTAAACATTGTTGGAGTTGATGCCAGCAAAGAATTTCTTTCTGCCCTTGAAGGCATCAGCGATCCAGAAGCTAAACGTAAAGCCATTGGCAAAACTTTTATAGATATTTTCGACAGAGAAGCACAGCGAATAAAAGATGTGAAATGGTTGGCACAGGGAACAATTTATCCTGACGTAATTGAGTCTGTTTCCGTCAAAGGTCCATCGGCAACAATAAAATCGCATCACAATGTGGGAGGACTTCCCGACTATATGAAACTTAAAATTGTTGAACCCCTAAGACTACTTTTCAAAGACGAAGTCCGTGAAGTGGGAACAGCTTTGGACATAGATGCAAACATCTTAAATCGCCACCCCTTTCCCGGACCCGGACTGGCAATTAGAATACTTGGAGACATCACTGAAGACAAAATCAAAATCATTCAAGAAGTTGACGACATTTACATAAAACACCTTAGAGAATCGGGATGCTACGAAAAAATATGGCAAGCTGGAGCCATACTTCTACCCATTAACAGCGTGGGAGTTATGGGAGACGAAAGAACTTACGAAAGGGTTGTTGCACTTAGAGCCGTTAGCTCCATAGATGGAATGACAGCCGACTGGGTTCAAATTCCTTATGAAATTTTAGCAAAAATTTCCAATGATATTATCAATAAAGTAAAAGGTGTTAACAGAGTTGTTTACGACATCAGCTCCAAGCCACCTTCAACCATTGAGTGGGAATAGTGTTGTAAAATTTTGAATTGCGAATTATAATTTGTAATTTGCAGTTTAGTATTGATTTGAAGTGTATTATTATGAAAATTAAATTCTTTTGGCTTTTGATATTTTTTAGCTTCGTGTCAGTTTATGCACAAGATATTAAATCTAATAAAATTGAGT
This sequence comes from Bacteroidales bacterium, assembly GCA_012522535.1. Taxonomy (GTDB): domain Bacteria; phylum Bacteroidota; class Bacteroidia; order Bacteroidales; family WCHB1-69; genus JAAYKF01. The sequence goes on along the minus strand of JAAYKF010000016.1, from coordinate 23,689 downwards.
ATATTAACGGAGTTGAATACTACATTCATACGGTTCAAAAGGGTCAAACCTATTACGGAATTTCTAAAATTTACAACACTCACGTTGATACAATTATAAATCACAACAGCCATATTCCCGGCAGTTTGCAAATTGGAGCTGATGTGAGAATACCCACAGGAAAAATTGAAACTAAAATTATAGAAGATTCTGGCACTAAAATTATTGAAACAAACAATCATATCACCTCCATTTGGCATACAGTGGAAAATGGCGAAACACTCTATTCTATCTCTTTAAAATACAAAACCACTGTTGCAAAAATTAAAGATTTCAATCAAGGAATTAGCGATATAATTAGTCTTGGACAAAAAATTGAAATTCCCATTGAAAAAGATACAATTATCAAAGATGAAAATGATAAAAATTCAGGTTTAAATAAAACTGATATAGAAGACAAAAACTCTTCTACAAAAACCGAAAAAACAGCAGAAACTACTGATATTAAGAGCATTACATATAGAAACAAAATTAAAAATGAAATTAATATTGCACTTTTTGCACCTCTGTATGCCTCCGAAAATAGCAAAATAGATTTATCAAAAATTAAATTGCCCAGCGATATTAGTTCTATTCAATCTTTTAGATTTATCCAGTTTTATCTTGGATTTAAACAAGCTTTAAAGCAATTTGAAAATCGAGATACAAAAATTAATTTATATGTATATGATGTTTCAGATGGAATAAGTGCCACAAAGCGAATTTTGAATAAGCCTGAAATGAAAGAGATGCATCTCATTGTGGGACCACTATTTACAAAAGCTTTTGTTGAAGTACAAGAATGGGCAGAAAATAATGAAATATTTATTGTAAATCCATTTTCATATCAATCAGAAATTGTAAAAAACAACAAGCACAGCATTAAGCTAACTGCCAATAATAGAGATAAATATTGTCAAATTTCTAAAATGATAGAGAGCAGTTTTGAAGAGGCAAATATCATCATTCTTCAAGGCAGACGAAGCGACAGCTTGGACGCAAATATTATTCATAGTGAACTGAAAAATAATTGTACAAATTGCACATACAAAAAGCTTGTTTACAATGAAAGTGGAATTAAAGGAATTAGAGATTCTTACGTAAAAGATAAGCCAAATTTAGTTATTAGTTTGCTTCAGGGCGAAGCCAATATAACCAACTATGTTAGAAGACTTTATGAACAAAAATTAGACTCTATTTACCTGTTTTGTCCCATGGAATGGCTTAGCTACGACAATATAGAAATTGAATATTTGGAATATTTGAGAACCTACTTTTTTACCGATTATTATGTAGATCATAGACGTGAAGAGGTAAAAAACTTTGTAAACCAATTTGTGGAAGATTATAAAACAGAACCTAGTTTAGAAAACTACGCTTTTCAGGGCTATGATATTGCAAATCACTTTGTTGGCTCCATGGTTGAACACAAAAACGACTGGATTTCAAATATAAATTACGACAGCACTCCCCTATCTTTGAGATTGGGATTTAAGCAAGCATTGCAAGGCAACGGACTTGAAAATTCAAAAATTCACATAGTGCGTTTGTGCAACTATCAGCTAATTCCACACACCGAAGACTGCGATGTGGAGAAAGAGATTAAAACATACTAAAACATCTATTCTTCCTCTTCTTCAAAATCATCATCTATCTCACTCACACTTTGAAGAATTTGAAGGGCTTTCTCAAAATCTTCTTCCCTAACAAGAAGTTTTACACCACCAAAAATCTCATCCTGAAGTGGTAAAACCGACATCATAGTGTCATCGTGAAGTGTAGAGTCGATGCCTTCGCTCTCCAGTTTTGTTTTAACTATATGTGCTTCAATTCTATTATAGAAAGTTTCCAGCACTATTAAAGATGTCTTATCCATAATTCTTTTTATTATTAAACAAATCTACCTAAATTTATGTTCATTTATCAATATAATATTGTACTTTTACCTAAAAAATATGAGACTTAAAGATGAAATAACCCAAAATTGGCTTCCGCGATACACTGGCGAGAAGTTGGAAAATTTTGGCAAATATATTTTGCTCACAAATTTCCGTCATTATGTCGATCTTTTTGCTCAATGGCACAATGTACCTGTTGTGGGCGAAGACCGTGCTATGCCCTGTGCCACTGCTGGCAAAATCACCATAATAGATTTTAATATGGGTAGTCCCAACGCTGCCACAATTATGGATTTGCTAAAAGCCATAGACCCCAAAGCTGTACTATTTTTGGGTAAATGTGGTGCTTTGAAGAAAAACAATCTTGGCGATCTGATTTTACCCATTGCAGGAATACGTGGCGAGGGAACTTCCAACGACTATTTTCCACCAGAGGTGCCAGCACTACCAGCATTTAGCCTGCAAAAGGCAATATCTACAAGTATTAGGGACAATGATTTGGACTATTGGACTGGTACAGTTTACACCACAAACAGAAGAGTTTGGGAGCATGACGAAGATTTTAAAAGCTACCTAGTAAAACTTAGAGCCATAGCCATAGATATGGAAACAGCCACACTTTTTTCTGTAGGCTTTTACAATCAAATTCCCACAGGTGCTCTACTTTTGGTTTCGGACCAACCAATGATGTATGAAGGAATTAAAACCGAAGCCAGCGACAAAACAGTTACCGAAAATTATGTAGAAACACACTTAAGAGTGGGAATTGAGTCGCTGAACCAGCTCATAAACAGCGGACACACTGTGAAACACCTTAGATTTGACTACTAAAAAAAAACAAAATGGATTATAGAGATATTATTAAGCAAATTCAAAATAAAAACTTTAAAAACTTGTACGTTTTCGATGGTGAAGAGACTTTTTACACAGATTTATTGACCGAATTTGCCGAAAATAATATTTTAGATGAAGCCGAAAAAGATTTTAATATGACAATCTTTTATGGCAAAGATACAAATATTGGCGATCTTTATGGAACTCTAAAACGCTATCCTATGATGGCAAACTACAATCTTGTAATTCTGAAAGAGGCACAATCTTTCGACAAATTTGCCGAATTGGAAAACTATTTCAAAGAGCCAAGTCCAACAACAATTTTTGTGGTTAGCTACAAATACAAAAAATTGGATAAGAGACGCACATATTACAAACATATTGCAAAAAACGCCATAACTCACACCTCCGAAAAAGTTAGAGAAGACAAAATCCCAGAATGGATAAGTCAATATTGTTCTGAAAATGGCTACAAAATCGACTATAAATCATCGCAAATGATAGCCGAATTTATTGGAACAAATTTATCAAACATTGTAAATGAGCTTAAAAAACTTTTCATTATCACCCTAAAAGGTGAAACTATTACGCCATCTTCTATTGAAAGGAATATTGGCATTAGTATAGATTACAATGCTTTTGAACTCACTAAAGCTCTATCAAACAGGGATATAAACAAAGTATTTGCCATTTTAAAATATTTTGATTCCAACAAAGACAATCCTCCACAAAAGGTTATTCCCATGATTTATCCCTATTTCAATAAACTATTAAAACTAAATTTAAGCAATGATAAAAGTCCCAACGGATTGGCAAAGCTTCTTGGTGTTCCGCCTTTTTTTGTCAATGAATATATAAAGGCTGCAAATTTTTTCAATATTCAACGCACAATCAGAGCCATAGGCATTTTGCGAGAGTATGATTTAAAAAGCAAAGGTTTGGGAGCTACCGCCAATATAAGCGATGGCGATATTTTAAAAGAGATGATCATAAAAATCATTCAATAAATATATGGGAATATATAAGACTCTTTGCTCTTTTTTTTCTAATTTTACCGAAATTTAAAAAACATATCAGAATAGACTAATTATGAACTTTACAAAAATCTGGTTTACAACCATAATAATATTACTATTTTCTTTTCAAGGCATAGCTCAACATGGCACCATACGTGGAATTATTTCGGAAGAAGGCAGTGGCGAACCTATTTTGTTTACCAATGTTTTTCTTAGGGGCACACAATATGGTGCAACAACAGATGCCAACGGATATTTTATAATAAACAAAATTACTCCCGGCGATTATGAGCTAGTGGTAAGAGCCTTGGGCTACGACTCTTTGGTTGAGCCAGTTTCTGTTAAAGCAAATGAGTTTGTTACAAAAAAACTTCACGTTTCAAAAGCCACCTATATGCTTGAAACTGTGAGCATTAAAGCCGACAAAGAGATTGCCAAAACCGAAACAAGGACTTCTGTGCAATATGTTACCCCAAAACAGATGAAACAGATGCCAACAATTGGTGGCACTGCCGACTTAGCCCAGTATCTACAAGTTTTACCCGGCGTTGTCTTCACTGGCGACCAAGGTGGACAACTATATATTCGTGGTGGCTCGCCCATTCAGAATAAGGTTTTGTTAGATGGTGCTATAATTTATAACCCCTTCCATTCCATTGGTCTTTTCTCGGTTTTTGACACCGACATAATGCGTTCGGCTGATATTTACACTGGCGGATACAACTCGGAGTTTGGGGGCAGAATTTCGTCCATTATGGATATTAAAACCCGTGATGGAAATATGAAAAGGACTGGTGGAAAGATAGAGGCAAACACCTTTGGTGCGAAACTTCTTATTGAGGGTCCTTTCAAAAAATATAATCCCGAAACTGGAAATAGTGCATCTTATATCTTCTCGGCAAAGAACTCATATTTGGCACAAAGCTCCAAATTTTTGTATCAATATATCGACACAGCTGGCTTGCCCTTTAACTTTATGGACTTCTACGGCAAAGTCTCCTTCAACACTTCCAATGGAAGTAAATTTAACCTTTTTGGCTTTAGTTTTAATGACAATGTAAACTACGAAAACATTGCTGAATTCGACTGGAAATCGGCAGGTGGAGGATTGAGCTTTGTTCTTGTTCCAGAACAGTCGGCAATGATTATGGATGGTATTTTTGCCTATTCAAACTACAAAATTGGGGTTGTGGATATGGAGAACAATCCTCGTTCCAGCGAAATTAACGGTTTTAATATTGGTTTGGGCTTCAACTATATTATGGGTAAAAACAACTTTAAATATGGCTTGGAAATGTTGGGCTTTATGACCGATTTTAACTTCACAAACAGCTCAAATCTCATAATTCAGCAACAAGACAACACCACCGAATTGGCAACATATGTGAAATATAAAAGAAACTTTAGCGAGAAATTTATTTTAGAACCCGGATTTAGATTGCAATATTATGCCTCTTTGAACAACGTATCAGCGGAGCCACGCCTGGCTATGAAATATAATCTCACCGAAAACACCAGATTTAAAATGGCTGCCGGAATGTATTCACAAAACCTGATTAGTGCTGTTTCGGATCGTGATGTGGTAAATCTGTTTTATGGCTTCCTCTCTGGTCCCGACAACTTGCCCGAACATAGTTTTGATGGCAGAGAAATAACGCACAAATTGCAAAAAGCAAATCACTTGGTTGTGGGCGTTGAACACGATATAAATCAATATATAACTGTGAACTTAGAGGCTTATATCAAAGATTTCAGACAGCTTACAAACATCAACAAACGCAAGGTGTTTGAAGATGCCGACCCTTACAACAACAGACGCGACACCGCCAACTACAAACCCGACTATTTGAGAAAAGATTTTATTGTTGAAACTGGTTCGGCAAAAGGAATCGATTTTAATGCAAAATTCCAAAAAGGGAGATATTATTTATGGACAGTTTACTCTCTGGGCTGGGTTAACCGAAATGATGGAATTGTGAAATATGTTACCCACTTCGACCGCCGTCATAATGTAAACTTTGTTTTTTCAACCAATTGGGGAAAATTTGCACAATGGCAATTTGACCTTAGATGGAACTACGGTAGCGGATTTGCCTTTGCACAAAACATCGGAATTTATCCCAATATTACTGGTAGCACAGGAATTGATGATGACTTTATCTCTGGAAATGAAAATCTTGGATTTATATACGACGAAACAAATAGTGGTAGATTGCCCGACTATCATAGATTAGATATTAATTTTAAATATAAATTTATCTTCTCTGAATTTAGCAATCTTGAAATAAATTTAGGTGCTACAAACTTATATAATAGAGCAAATATATTTTATTATAACAGAAACACAAACGAACGCGTCAATCAACTACCACTTATGCCCAGTTTGGGCGTGAGCTGGACATTCTAAAACAACTTCCAATTACAAGAAAAATGAAAACTATAGAAATTTGTTTTACACCACAATTATATGAAAGTCGCCAAACCGACCTTCAGCATATTGCTGTTGTAATAGATGTTTTGAGGGCTACAACCGCCATCACCACTGCCATAAACTACGGTGCCAAAGGCATAATACCCATTAAGGAGCTTAGCGACCTTAAAAAAATGAAAGAAAATGGATATCTTATTGCCTCAGAGCGTGATGGATTAAAGGTAGATTTTGCCGATTTCGGGAATTCACCCTTGAGCTTTATGGATAGAAAAGAAGAGATAGACGACAAAGTTATTGCATACTCAACAACCAACGGCACCAAAGCCATCGAAGCTGCTATGCAACACTCTCCCACTGCCATTGTACTTGGTGCATACACGAACAAAGACAAATTGGTAGAATATCTTTTGGAACAAAATCAAAATGTGGTATTTATCTGTTCTGGCTGGAAATCACAATTTGGCATAGAAGATGCCGTAGTGGCTGGAGCATTTTGCCAACAACTTACTGATAATGGCAAGTTTATAAACATTTGCGATTCTTCAAAAGCGGCATTAAATTTGTGGGATATTGCAAAAGACAACCTAATAACATATCTCGAAAACAGCTCACACAGCCAAAGATTGAAAAATATTGGTCTAGAAAAAGATATAGAATTTTGTTTAACAGAAAACACAACGCCCATAGTGCCAATTTATGAAGATGGTATTATTAAGAAATTAAAATAGAGATGAAAAAGCATTACACAGTAATACTTATTATGATATTTACATCAGCTCAACTATCCTTTGCCCAAATGAACAAAGGAAACGAGCGCTGGTTTGTGGGTGGACATGGTGGGGTAAATGCTTTTTGGGGAGATATAACCGATAATGGAAATCATATATTTCCCGGTGGACCATTTCAGGAGGGCTACTACAAAGACCGCGAGGGAATGTATGGGATAATATTAGGAAAAGAAATCAATTCAAGGTTTAGCTTTAGAGCTCAATATATTAGAGGCAATCTTAGAAGCACCTCCGATTTCGATAAGAAAAAATTCAGTTCAAGAATAAATGAAACAAACCTTAGCCTTCATATTAATCTAATAGACCTTTTTGGAGGTGATTCAAAATCGCCATGGACAATAGATCTGTTTGCAGGCATGGGGATGCTGAGTTTTAGGTCCATAGCCAGTTCAACAATTACAGGAGAAACCATCAGAACAGCACCCAACGACTCTCTTTCGTATGCTTTAAAAAAGAATATGAACACACTTGTAATACCCTTCGGATTGAGCATAAATTACAATATCAATGAAAACTTCCGACTAAGTTTCGAGACCACAATGCACTCGGCAAATTCAGACTGGCTGGATGCCGAAGCATCGAAAAAAAGAAGTTTTGAGGGTTATTCATACTCTGGACTCTCTTTTATATACTTCTTCAATATTCCCACCAAAGAGATGAGGAGAAGTAACACTAGAGGCAATTTCAAAGCCGAAACTGATACCGAAGGTAAAAACTACAGAAACTATCAAAGAAATGGAAAAGTTGGCACAAGTAATCATCGCAGAAAGCCCTATCGTTCAGCCGTTAAAGGTAAGCCACGCAAATCTGGAAAAGTTTTTAAAGTACCCAAAGGAGCATATTAAACACTCCAAAATTAACAAAGCTAAATATCTACAATTATTATTTTAATCTTTTGATCAAATTATAAAATTATATTACATATATTTGCATCAAAAAATAAGTCAAAACAATTCATATGTACATTTATAAATTTAGAATTACTTTCGAAGAGGTTGAAGATTTTCTTCATGATATAGAAATTCTATCTAACCAAACATTTGAGCATCTGCACTATTTTATTACAGAAAATTTTGATTTACACAAGGGCGAATTGGCCTCTTTTTTCTTGTGCGACCAAAGATGGAAAAAGAAACACGAACTCACTCTTATCGACATGGGCGAAGATATTATTGAAGACGAGCTTGACGATGACGATGATGACGACTTTAAATCAAAAAACAAAATACTTCCAAGGTCAACCATGCAAGACGAAGCTATTAGCTTTTACATTGACGACCCCAGACAAAAACTTTTGTATGAATACGACTATGCCAACCCTATGGTTTTTCATATAGAATTGGTCAAAACATCCCTTAGTACGCCCGGAGTTGAATATCCACGAACAGTACATATGAGTGGTAAGTTGCCAGAAAACAAAAATATAAATTTCCCAATTATAGGCGAAATAGAAGGTGATTTAACAAGTATGCTCAACGACAATGACGAAGATGCCGACTATGTTGACGATTTATATGGTGACGACTATGATGCCTTGGACGATATTGCCGACGATATTATAGATGATGACAGTGGAATCATATAAAGAGGGTGTTCTTGAAAAAACTTTAATTATTATCACTGGTCCAACGGCGGTTGGAAAAACAGAAATAGCCATTAATTGTGCTAAACTTTTCGATACTGATATTATTTCTTGCGACTCAAGACAGTTCTACAAAGAGATGAATATCGGAACTGCTGTTCCTAGTACAGAAGAGCTTGAAAGCGTAAAACATCACCTAATTCAACATATTTCTGTTCATGATTACTACAATGTATCAACTTTTGAAAAGGAGGCTCTACAAGTTTTAGATGAGCTTTTTAGAACAAAAGATGTGGTTGTAATGACAGGCGGTTCGGGGATGTATATTGATACCATTTGTCATGGAATTGCCGACATTCCTGATATTGACTTTAAAATTAGAGAAGATGTAAAGCAGAAATATCAAGAATTTGGACTTGAATATATCCAAAAATGGCTACAAAGAGTTGACCCTGAATATTTTGAACAAGTGGAAATTTCAAACCCACAAAGAGTAATTAGAGGAATTGAAATTTTTGAACAAACAGGCGAAAAATATTCGCAACTTAGAATATTTAAAAAGAAAAAACGAGATTTTAATATTATAAAAATTTGCCTCCTCCGACCCAAAGAGGAATTACACAAAAGAATTCACTGCCGAGTGGACAAAATGATTGAAAGTGGCTTAATTGAAGAGGCTAAACTACTACACAAATACAAAGGTATTAGTGCCTTAAACACAGTTGGATATAGAGAACTATTTGATTATTTCGATAATAAAATCACTTTAGAACAAGCCATAGAAAATATTAAAACCAACACCAGAAGGTACGCCAAAAGGCAGCTAACTTGGTTTAGACGTAGCAAAGATTACTATTATATTAATATTGAAAATTAGCTTTTAAGCTTTATAAATCAAACAAACAGCTTGTGCCGAAGCACCCTCCTCTCGACCTATAAAACCAATATTTTCGGAAGTTTTAGCTTTAATACCTATTTGCGAAGTTTCAATATTTAAAACTTTGGCAATATTCAGCTTCATTTGGGGAATATGTGCTGCCATTTTAGGCTTTTGGATAATAATATTGCAATCAATATTTCCGATTTTCCAATTAGCTTCTTTCAATTTCTCCATTGTAATTTCAAGAAGCTTCAAGCTGTCAATATCTTTATATTTTGGGTCGTTATCGGGGAAAAAGCTACCAATATCTTTCAATCCAGCAGCACCCAAAAGTGAGTCTATAATTGCATGCACAAGCACATCACCATCGGAATGTGCTTTGAAAGAATAATGAAAAGGAATCTCCACTCCACCAATGGTTAAAAACTCACCCTTTTGAAAAGCGTGAGTATCAAAGCCCAATCCAACTCTAAAGTTCAGCATTAGTTTTTCAAATCAGATTTCAGTGCATCAAAATCGAAAGTAAGGGTAAATCTAAGTGTATTTTCCAATGGATTTCTTTGACGAATGGTAACAAGGTAGGCAAAATCGAGTCCAAAAACATTATATTTTAGGCCTGCTCCCATGGTTACATATTTACGGTCTCCTTTGGTGTGATGTTCGTGGAAATATCCAGCTCTAATGGCAAATTGTTTGTCGTACCAATATTCAGCACCAACTCCAAAATTCACCTCTCTAAGCTCTTCACCAAGTCCGCCGGGAGCATCATAAAATGATTGAATCATTCCAGTAACAACCGAAACATTTGGGTCCATACCTCTTTCAATCATTCTTCTACCTTCGGGATCTAATTCGTAGTTATTGGTGCTATCATTGAGTTTCCAAACCGGTGGCGTTGGCACTAAAAGCTTACTAAAATCAACTCCAAAAGTAAATGAGTTATGCTCATCAATATCCAAAACCAATGTTGGTCCAATACGTAATGTTGTTGGGATAAAGTCTCTAACGGTGGTCTCTGTATATGAGATTTTATTACCCATGTTTGAGATGGTTCCACCCAAATTTAATTGTGCATTTTCTACCCCTTCTATATTCAAATCTTTGTAGTAGAAAAAAGAGATGTCGGCAGCAATGGATTGACCTGCTTGCGATTCTTGTCCAGCCACATGCTGTCCCAATGTTAGGTTTGAATAGATATATCTTGCAGTGATACCCATGGAAAATTTTTCCGATAGTTTTCTTGCCCACGCAGCATCAATGGCAAATTCGTGAGGTTTGTAATCTCCCCTCGACTCTCCCATTTCGTCTGTAAAAGTTATGGAACCCAAGGAAAAATATCTCAATGAAGCTGCCAAAACATTGGCATCGTCAAGTTTATAATATCCCGATAGATATGCCAAATTTATGTCATTGACAAGGGCTCTAAGCCAAGGTGCATACGAAACCGACAATCCCATTTGTGGCTTTAGGGTTAAATATTTTGCGGCATTCCAGTGGATTGAAGCAGCATCAGCAGGAGTAGCAACTCCTATATCACCCATGGCACCAGCACGTGCATCAGGGGCTATTTGCAAGAAAGGCACTGCAGTTGTAATTGTATTCAACTGCAAATCATCACGAGAAATTTGAGCTTGAATATTTAACACAAGTAGCAATAAGCCCAAACTAAGAATTACTTTATTGAAGTTCATATTTTTCTGAAATAAATTTAAAACGCAAATATAACGCTTTATTACTGTTCTTATTGTATTTAAAGTATAAAATTTTAGAATATGTTCAATTATAGGATAAAGCAGCTTAAATTATAACAACTTTTTCAATTTTTTCGGCATATTTGCCATCGCTATCTTTCACTCTTATTTTGTATAAATATATTCCCTTTGCCAATTTATCGCCAAAATCGTCGGTGCCATCCCATGGAATGCCGTCAGACCTAAATCCAGACATATTGACCATCTCATGGATGGTTTTTACAAGTTTACCCGAAATTGTAAATATCTGAATTTGTACCTGTAATACCGATTCAGCTTGATTTTGCTCAAAGTAAAACTGCGTATGTGTGGTAAATGGATTGGGATAATTTAAAACATGTTTCAAAGCCAATTCTGCCGATTTCACCACCACAAACTCCATGCTCTCTTGGGAGGAATTATTCATTATATCCCAAACTTTTGCCGTTACTTTATGCTTTCCTTCGGGCAATTTTCTGAAAGGATATTTGAATGTTCCACTATTATATTTATCTAAATCGGCTTGAAAAAAATCATTTATTTCGATGCTATTTGCTACATCATCGTTGAGAATAATAACAGCGTCATGCCCAATTCCATTGCTAACTGTATTAATGCCCGATGAGTCGCTGGCGTAGATAATTAAAACCGGATTTTCGTTGGTCAATCCGCCATCTACAAAAGAGTCGTCATTCATGGTGAGTTTAAGAATTGGACCTTCATTGTCGTCAATTAGGCTATTGGTGTCCAATCCGCCAATAATAACATTGGTATATGAGCCCAAAGCATCTGTAAAATCGGAGTGTGCATAGTAGCTAATTTTTCCATTACCAAATTGATATGAAATATCTTTGGGTACAATAAAAGTAAATTCAAAAAGACCATTTTTAACACTTGCCTTACCCTTAAACAGCACATTCTTCTGATACTCAAACTCATACACATAGCTTCCTGGATCGTTGGCAAGGGTTTTTATCAAGCTTGGCTTGTCATAAACGCTGGGATAAATAAAGCCATTAAAATCGGACATTATATTTCCATCATCATCGTTAAGAGTACCTTTTACAGTTACCTTGGAGTAGGCTCCGATGGTGTCGGGAACTTCCGAAATGGCTTTGCCATTTATATGCGTTGTTTGGACTTTAAATCTGGGGTAAGTGGGAATAATTGAGGGGTCGCCGATAAGCAAAAAGTTTCGGATTAGGGTGTATGAACTTGCATTCACATTTTTGGATTGCTGCATCAATTCCCCCAAGGATTTGAACTCTCCATTGATTTTCTCGAAGGAGTTTTCGATAATTTCTTTATTCAAGTTGAAATTTGTGTGTGCAAATGCCACCCTTGATGTGGTAAACAGCGCCACTCCTCCTCCATTGGGATTGAGAAAAACCAATTCGCCTGCAGATGTAAGTTCAGGGTCGTCATATCTGGAAAACTCGCAGGTGGCGGTAATAAAAATTGGCATATTCATTTTGTTGTTCCACTGCAAAATATCCGAAATTCGTAAAACCCTTTCGTGAGCCCAGCCTGTTTCGCCACCATGACCAATATAATTTACATACACAGCTCCCTTTTGAACCCTGTTATTGATAGCTTTTTCCACATCTGGATACCTTTGTCCACCCGAAAATGAGACTTGCGGATACGCATCAAAATATATCTTTTCGATATTATAATCGGGATAAGTGTTTTTCATATACTTTGCCAATTTTTCAGAGTCGATGACATAGTTATTTCCATCTTCATCATCGGCTACCAAAGAGACAACAGTTCTCCAATCGGCGTAATTGGAATGTTGCGAAGCTGTTTCTGGTTCAAGTATTCTCTTAGTTTGATATCTAATAGTTTTATCCACCATTTGTCGGGCTTGCTCTTGGGTAGTAACCACAAAACGACCAATACCAATATCAATACTTCCCACAGCATCGGCACCTTCGTTGTCATCCAAAAGCCCCATGTAGTCATCTGTTGCCCACGAATAATAATCATGGTCAGAATTTTTATTTTGATATGTTGGCACAAAATTGTGTCCATATCCCAACACATTTTTATAATCGTAGGAGGCATCTCCAAATAACAGAAGGTTTTTGGGCATATTGGCTCCATATCTGTCATAAAACATTTTTACAAAATCGCGAATGGCAGTTACATCAGGCGAACCCGAGCCAAATTCATTATATATCTGACTAACACTTACAACATGAACATCCATATTGCGTTCTTGTCTATTGAACTCAGCCAAACGATTTGCCTCCGATAGAAAACTTTGATGCGAAACTATCAACATATCTGTATTGGGAAGTGCATGTAGGTTTTGATTAGGAATTTCGCCAATGGGGTTAATGGGCTGAAATCCAGAATTGTCAAACATTACATATTCTCGCATTACATTGGAAGAGTCAATGAAATAGCCATTTGAGCCACTTCTCACAACATCAACGCGTTGAGGATTTATATGATCTGTGATATCCCAAACTTTTGACGATGATTTTAATTCGCTCAACTCAAACTTAGTAATATTGTTTTCGCCAACAATGCTGGGTTCACGAAATCTGATGTGAGAATCGTTGTGTTTTAAAAAACGTCGTACATTAATTTCTATATAGTCGAGATGACCAATGGAAGTGGCTGCTGTTTTGTTATAAGTTATATTTACATTTATATTTTGAGAATTGGGCGTAAAAGTTCTAAAATCATCTTTTAGAATAATTTTGTATGTGTAATGCGGTATGTGCCCAATGGAAATATTGGCTGATTCTCCAGAAACGGACAAATTAAAAGATGAGGTGGTATAGGAAAAGGCACCAAGTCTTGTAAAAATCTTCCCCGGCACAGACGAATCTACTCCTCTAAAGACGAAAGGAAAAGTGTAATTTGTAGTTATATCAAATCGCTCACCAAGCCACTGTGTACCCGACTTTGTTAGATTTTCCATATCTCTTTCATGAAAGGCATAATCTGTAAAATAATTTATACTGTTAGTATAATTCTCATCTAAGGAGTTTTTAATTTGCACACGTTTTTGGGTACCGACATTGGCATCTACATTGATAAAGTAGTAGGCACTATTGGAAAATGGATTTTGCACATGTTTAAAAAACTCTTTTACGGCATCGTATTTCCAATAAATAGGACCTTGTGCATAAAAAAGAATGTAATCATTTTCGTCAAATTTACCATCTCCTCCATCAACAACTTCAATGGCACATTCTTGTAGATCGTCGAATCTAAAATCACTGTTTTTTTCTGGCAACACCGCTCCTCCATTACCATAAACACTAATATTGTTTGAAGATAAATTGGAGACATTAACACCTAATTTAACCAAATCATCGTAGCTTATTTTTGCTATGCCACTTCTACTGACCGAGAACTTATACCATTTTCCATTTGACAAAACCGAATTTGAGGCATAAGATCTGGAGCCACTTCTCTGCTTATGGGCTGAAAAAACCACTTCCACCTCAAAAGATTCTAAAAACTCAATAACATTAGCATTTTTGCGAACTGGTAAAATGTCAACATATAAATATGGCTGAGTTCGCTCTTTATAAATATTTGCTTTGATTTTAAAGTCGTCAAATATTTCTTGTTTAGATAGGTCAAATGTAGAAGAATTGATGCTATTAGCTTTAATGGTGAAATTTCTAAATGAAACTGATTCCACTTCTACGTCTTGATTTATTTTAAATTTATGGGTGTAAACTGGAAATATATCACCTGCATTTTGAAAAATTCCATTTTCAAAATTTGCAACTATGTATATATTATCGTTACTCAAGCTAACTTCTTGATTTTCATACCATTTCAAACTATCTTTAAAAATATAGTTTTGAGAATTAAGGTAATTTGAAAAAAATATTGAAAAAAGTATAAAAAGCACCCAATGTTTCTGTTTCATATTTCGTCTTATATGTATATAAAAGTATAAAGAGAACTAATTAGGAGCAAAATTATTGTTTTAAAATGGAAAAAATGCTGTTTTATGTAAAACTTTTTTTACAAAATCACGTACATATTAATTGAAATAGTGGAAAATAGCACTTTTTTTCTGCAAAATAGTAGTTGACATTGAAATATTTTGTAATATTGTAACTTAAAACTGGGAATAAATATGATTATAAAAAGAGTACTAAAGCTGAGCGTTCTATCAATTTTGTTAGCAAATGCATTTTTATTGAAGGCTCAAGATCCTCAGTTTTCGCAATTTTATGCTAATCCCGTCTATTTGAATCCAGCATTTGCTGGTTCTGCTGTATGTCCGCGAATGGTTTTAAACTTCCGCGACCAATGGCCTTCCATTTCTGGAACTTTTGTAACTTACGGAGCATCATACGACCAACATTTTGAAAGACTAAGTGGTGGTGTTGGTGTAATTTTCCTTGGCGACAGAGCTGGTCAAGGCACAATAAACACCAATTCAATTAGTGCAATGTATTCGTATAAGCTTGATGTTTCACGTTCATTTTCTATGCGTGCAGCACTCCAAGCAACTTTCCAACAAAAATCCTTAAACTGGGATAATCTTACTTTTGGCGATATGATTGACGAAAGATACGGTTTTGTTTACGAAACACAAGAACAACGTCCTGGATCACTTACAAAAGGATATGTAGATTTCTCGGCAGGAATATTGGGATATACTGAAAATTTCTTTGGAGGTGTGGCGGTGCATCACCTTACACAACCCGAAGAAGGCTTTATCAGTATTAGCAAGCTACCACGTAAATACACTGCTCACGCAGGGTATGTGATAGACATTAAAAGAAAAAGTCGTCGCTCACGTAGTATCAGCGACATAAATATTTCTCCAAATATTTTATATCAACAACAAATGCAATTCCACCAGCTTAACTATGGATTCTACTACAACTATTATCCATTCGTGGCTGGAATGTGGTTCCGTCAAAACTTTGAAAACCCAGATGCATTTATTGTACTATTTGGAGTTCAACAAGAAACATTCAAATTCGGATATACCTACGACCTTACAGTCTCTAAACTTACTAACGTAACTGGTGGAGCTCATGAAATATCATTCATGTACCAGTTCCCATGTCCAGAAAAAAGAAGACGTGTAAGAGCAATAAATTGTCCATCATTTTAGTTATTAGATTATAGAACAAAAATAAATCAGGAAGCAATGAATAAAATCAAATTAGTAATCTTAAGCATTTTTATCGGTGTAATCTTTGTTGGGACACAATCATGCCGTAGATCTGCCTCTAGCACCACTGGATGGGAATACAACAACCCCAAAAATGGCGGTTTTGAAGTTGCACCATTCGAGGAGCAAATGACAGGACCCGGACTGGTTCTGATAGAAGGTGGTACTTTCGTTATGGGACAAACAGAACAAGATGTTATGTACGACTGGAACAACAGACCTAGAAGAGTTACTGTTTCATCGTTCTATATGGACGAAGTTGAAATCAGAAACTTAGACTACTTAGAGTACCTACATTGGTTATATAGAGTATTTGTACCCAACGATTTGGCTACAGTTTTCCACAAAGCTCTACCCGATACATTGGTATGGCGAAATCAACTTGCCTACAACGAGCCATACGTACAATATTATTTAAGACATCCCGCCTATCGCGAATATCCAGTTGTTGGAGTTTCTTGGGAACAAGCTTCAGACTACTGTGCATGGAGAACAGACCGTGTTAATGAAATGATTCTTGTTGAGCAAGGCTTGGTATCACTTGTACCCGAACCATCACCAGAGGAATATTTTAGCACTGAAGCATATTTTGTTTACGAAGACTACGAAGGAAATACAGACCGCCGTCTTCAAAATATCGTAACTGGTGAGTTCCGTAATGCAAAAATGGAAGACGGAATTTTATTACCAAACTACAGACTCCCTACCGAAGCAGAATGGGAATTTGCTGCTTTAGGACTAATTGGGAATACACTGGGAGAACGTATTCTTGAAAGAAGATTATACCCTTGGAATGGACAAATTACCAGAACCGATGACAAAAAATTCTATGGAGACTTTGTTGCTAATATGAAACGTGGTAAAGGTGACTATATGGGTATCGCTGGATACTTAAATGACGCTGCTGATGCCACTGCACCAGTTTACTCATACTGGCCTAACGACTATGGCTTGTACAATATGGGTGGCAACGTTTCTGAATGGGTAATGGACGTTTATCGTGATCTATCTCACGAACAAGTTAGTGACTTTAGACCCTTTAGAGGTAATGTCTACACAACGAAAGTTATTGAAGATGTTCAAGAAAATATTATAGCCGAAAGAGATAGCATTGGACGTATTCCAGAAGTTCCAGTATCAGACTTTAAAAACAATAGACGTAGAAACTATCGTCAATCAAACAACATTAACTATATTGATGGCGACTATGCTTCTATAGTCAATACCGACGGAAGATTGACTTGGACATTTGAAGAAGAGACATCTACTAAAATGTATGCTGCTGACGCTATGAACGTTATTGAAGATGGTGAAATTCACACCCTTGTAACCGATAGAGCTAGAGTTTATAAAGGTGGCTCTTGGAAAGATTTACAATATTGGATGGGACCAGGGCAACGCAGATATCTTGAGCAAGACGAAGCCACTGACCACATCGGATTTAGATGTGCCATGGCACGTCTCGGTCCACCCATCGGAAGAGGCAGATAAAAAATATTTAATACAATCAAGCCCCCATTTCAATTCAAAATGGGGGCTTTTAAAATCAAAGAAGCAAACTATATATTATATTGTATGGAAAAATTGGAAATACTCTACAAAGCTTTTTGCCAAAACAAAACAATCTCCACCGACACCAGAACAATTAGTCCAAACTCTATTTTCTTCGCCCTGAAAGGAGAAAACTTTAATGGAAATAAATTTGCATTAAAAGCATTAGAAAATGGAGCTTCAATGGCAGTAGTAGATGAAGATATTGAGGGTGAAAATCCAAATATTCTCAAAGTTGACAATGTACTGGAGACCTTACAAGAACTATCAAATTTTCACAGGAAAAAACTTGATATTCCCGTTATTGGAATTACAGGCTCAAACGGCAAAACAACCACAAAAGAGCTTTGCCATGCTGTTTTATCTTCAAAGTATAAAACCCTATCTACAAAAGGAAATCTGAATAATCATATTGGCGTTCCGCTAACACTTTTGGAGATAGATAAATCTCACCAAATTGCCATAGTAGAAATGGGTGCAAATCATGTGGGCGAAATTGAAGATTTATGTCAGATATCAATGCCAAATATGGGAATTATTACCAATATCGGCAAAGCACACTTGGAAGGTTTTGGCTCATTGAATGGAATTATTTCTACCAAAAATGCTCTCTACAACTATGTTATAAATAAAAATGGTAAGCTGTTTGTAAATGGCGATTCAGAACTGTTAATGAATCTTTCCGAAAAATCAAAAAGATATACCTATGGCACTAAAAACTCAGAATTAATTGGTAAAATATCCCATATTAATCAGCCGTTTTTAAGCATAGAGCTTCCACAATATAATAAAACCATCAAAACAAAACTTATCGGAGATTACAATATAAATAATGTATTGGCAGCCGTTTCTTTGGGCATACATTTTCAAATTCATATCGATAATATTATCAAAAGCATTGAAGAATATAGCCCTAGCAATAATCGTTCGCAATATATTGTTACAGAAAATAACAGGGTGATTTTAGACGCATATAATGCCAATCCAACAAGTACTATTGAAGCTCTGAAAAATTTTAATACACTTAGTGATGATAATAAAATTGTGATATTGGGAGATATGTTGGAATTGGGCAAAGATAGTGCAAGTGAACATATAAATATTCTGGAAAAACTTCAAAAAATGGATTTGGACAGAGCCATCTTAGTTGGAAAAGAGTATGAAAAACATAAATCAAATTTCAATTTTGAATATTTTGAAGATGCTTCAAGTTTGATAAAATATTTAAAAGAAAGCCCACTTCAAAACTTAACTATTTTGATAAAAGGCTCACGTGGAATTAAACTTGAAACCCTCCTTCCCTATCTTTAGAATTTATGAACAGCAATATATATAATGTAATCGGCTTAATGTCAGGCACTTCCCTTGATGGATTAGATATTGCCTATTGTCAATTTAAAAGAACTGCTAACAAATGGACTTATCAAATATTAGAATCGGAAGTTGTTGAATATGATAAAGACTTAAAAGACAAACTTTCAAATTCTGTAAATTTATCTGGTTTGGAACTTACCAAGTTAAGTAATGATTTGGGATATTTTTTCGGAACAAAAGTGAAAGAATTTTGCAAGATAAATAAAATCAATCCACTTTTAATAGCATCACACGGACATACAGTTTTTCATCAGCCTGAAAATGGCTTTACGTTGCAAATAGGCAATGGTGCCAATATTGCTACCAAAGCAGGCATTGACACCGTTTGTGATTTCAGAACAGTAGATGTTGCCCTTGGCGGACAGGGTGCTCCTTTGGTTCCCATTGGTGATGAGTTGCTTTTTTCAGAATACAAATATTGTTTAAATATTGGAGGTATCGCCAACATCTCCACAAATCACAACGGGCAACGCATAGCTTGGGATATTTGTCCAGCAAATATGCTACTCAATCACTATTCGAAAATTTTGGGTTACGATTACGACAAAGATGCCATGTTTTCTAACAAAGGTAAAATTGAACCTAAACTCTTAAATGAGCTTATTTCTATTTCGTATCACAAACAAAAACCACCTAAATCGCTTGGTTACGAATACGTTTTTGCACAATATATACCAATAATTGACAAATATAATTGTTCAATAGAAAATAAAATGGCTACAATTGTGAAGTTTATTGCCGTTATGATTAAGGAAGCATACGACAATTTTGGAAGTGGAAAAGTTCTAATTAGTGGTGGTGGTGCATTTCATCCACTTCTTATAAAATCATTAAAAGAGAAAAATATCAACATATATATCCCTGATAATAAAACAATTGCGTTTAAAGAAGCACTGATTTTTGCATTTTTGGGGCTACTTAGAAAACTTGAAGAGACAAACACATTAAAAAGCGTTACTGGAGCTGAGAGAGACTCCATTGGAGGGGTAATTTATTTATCCAAATAATTTTTTCATTTTTTTCTCGTTATATTAACATAGCTCTGTTAGCAAAAAACAAAAGCAAAGTCGTACTAAAATAAAGCTTAGGACTATTTTTGTCAATAAAAAAACAAAACATGATAAACGGAATTATTTTAGAAATTACACAAAATGGTGCAGAACTTGCAGAGAGTGTAAGTCAGCAATATGACAAACTTTCATTATGGGAGTTGAGCGTTAAAGGTGGCTGGATTATGATACCACTTTTGATAATGTCGATTATAACGATATATCTTTTTGTTGAACGTTTTATGACCATAAACAAGGCTACAAAAGAGGAGAATAATTTCATGAATAACATTCGTGATTTTGTACACGAAGGCAGACTAGATTCAGCACTTGCACTGTGCAAAAACAACTCTACTCCCCTTGCCAGAATGATTGAGAAAGGTTTGTTGAGAATTGGAAAACCTTTGAGCGACATAAACACTGCCATTGAAAATGTTGGAAGTCTTGAAGTTTCGCGACTAGAAAAGGGTATTGCTGCCATAGCAACCATAGCTGGCTCGGCTCCCATGCTTGGTTTCCTTGGAACAGTAACTGGTATGGTACGTGCTTTTTACAATATGTCGAAAGCTGGAAACAACATCGATATTCAACTATTGTCAAGCGGTATTTATGAAGCTATGGTTACAACCATTGGTGGCTTGGTAGTTGGTATTTTAGCATATATCTGTTACAATATTTTGGTAGCAAGGATAGAAAATGTGGTTTTCCAATTGGAAGCCAGAGCTACCGAATTTATGGATTTATTGAATGAACCTGCAAATTAAGAGAAATGGCCATTAAAAGTAGAAATAAAAGAAGTTTAGAATTTAGCACGGCATCGATGTCCGATTTGGTGTTCCTTTTGCTAATTTTCT
Organism: Bacteroidales bacterium; assembly: GCA_012522535.1. Taxonomy (GTDB): domain Bacteria; phylum Bacteroidota; class Bacteroidia; order Bacteroidales; family WCHB1-69; genus JAAYKF01. The sequence goes on along the minus strand of JAAYKF010000016.1, from coordinate 2,517 downwards.
TTATGATAACTTCTACGTTGGTAAGCCCTAACGCCGTAAAGCTATTGCTTCCACAAAGCAGTAGCAAAACCATGGCAAAACAAAATATAACTGTTTATATTCAAGAACCCATACAATATTACATTGGCGAAACCCCCATTGAAATTGAAGACTTAGAACCTCTTTTGGCACAAGAGTTATCGGGCGAAATGGATGATGCAACTGTTGTACTTAGAGCAGACCAAGAAGTTTCAGTTCAAAATATTGTTAATGTAATTGATGCCATTAACAATATCAATGATAGAGAAAATAAGATGTATAAATTAATTTTAGCCACAAAACCACATTAAAATGAAGGAAAAACTTTCAAAAAATGACATTACAGGATTAGTCTCAGCGGTGGTATTTCACGCACTACTTTTGCTTTGTCTTTTTTTGTTTGGCTTCAAAACGCCTCTTCCCTTACCCGAAGAGCAAGGCATTGAAATAGATATGGGTGGTGGCGGTGGCGGAAGTTCAGCTCCACAACCTGTAGTGGCTAAACCTCAAACATCAACCAACACCAACTATTTGACTCAAAACACCGAAGATGCTGGTGAAATATACTCCAACAAAGTTGACAAAAAAACTGATGATAAGGTTGAGAAGAAACCCGAACAAGTTGTTGATAATAGATTAATTTATCGTCCGGGAGCAAACAAAACCCCGGGTAAAGGTGAAGGCACAGGCGACGGAAGCGGTCAAGGCTCTGGCAAGGGTGATGGCAGCGGAAGTGGCAGTGGTGGCGGAATTGACTCTGGAACTGGCGGAGGGAGTGGTCCTTCATTTTCACTTTCAGGACGTAAATCTCGACTTTTACCTGCACCAGATATTGCCAACGCACAAGGTAGTGTTGTGGTTAGAATTAAAGTTGACAGAGACGGAAATGTTATTGATGCCGAAGCAATATCCAGAGGTAGTACAATAGCCAACACACAAGTTTGGAGAAAATGTGAAGAGTTTGCACGAAAATCTAAATTTGATGCCAAACCCGATGCCCCCGAAATTCAGATGGGTACAATTACATACGTAATATTATAATCTACACAAATGAATTATAGTGATACCTTGGAGTATCTTTTCAACAGTTTGCCAATGTATCAACGCATTGGTGGAGCAGCCTACAAAGCCAATCTTAACAACACAGTTGCACTTATGGATGAGCTCAATCATCCTTACAAAAACTTCCCCACTGTTCATATTGCAGGAACAAACGGCAAGGGTTCTGTGTCGCATATGTTGGCATCGGCATTTCAAGAAGCAGGATATAAAACTGGATTATACACTTCTCCACATTTAGTTGACTTTAGAGAGAGAATTAAAATTAATGGGGAGTGCGTAAGCGAAGATTTTGTGATAGACTTTGTTGCCAAAAACAGAACTTTCTTTCAAAAACTTGAACCATCCTTTTTTGAAATGACAGTGGCTATGGCTTTCAGCTATTTTGAACAAAACAAAGTTGATATTGCCATAATTGAAGTAGGCATGGGTGGCAGGCTCGACTCCACAAACCTCATATCTCCTATCCTATCTGTAATTACAAATATTGATTTCGACCACACTCAATTTCTTGGAAACAGCATAGAGGATATCGCCTATGAAAAAGCAGGAATTATAAAAAACAATACAGCAGTTATAATTGGCGAAAAAGATGAAAAATCTCTAAAAGTATTTAAAGATAAAGCTAAAACTTCAAACAGCGATTTGATTTTGGCCGAAGAAAATTGTCAAATAGGGACTATATCTGAAGATATTTTTGAACTTAATCTTTCTGCAAAAATTGAAAATAGAACATATAATATAATTTCACCCTTGGCTGCTTGGTTTCAGAAAATAAATATACGAACTGCCCTAAGTGCACTGGATTACATTAACAAAAACTCATCATTCAAACTTTCAAAAGAGAATATTGAAGCTGGTTTTAAAAATGTAATTAAAAACACAGGTATATACGGAAGGTGGCAAAAAATCTCCACCTCTCCTACCATAATTTGTGATGCTGGTCATAATGCCCATAGTTTGAAGAACTTAAAGCAAAATTTTAAAAAATTAAAATACAATAAGCTACATTTAGTATTGGGCTTTGCCAATGATAAAGATGTAAATAACATATTGAATTATTTCCCCAAAAATGCCAACTATTATTTTTGCAAAGCATCTGTTCAGCGGGCAATGTCGGAGAAAGATTTATTGGAAATTGCCTCTAAAAAAGGAATAAACTCTAAAGGCTTTGAGACTGTCCCTGATGCCATAAAAAACGCCATGGAAAAGTCTAAAAATGAGAACATTATATACATTGGAGGCAGTTTTTTTGTAGTAGCTGACGCTCTTGAATATTTTAAAAATCATAATAATTAAATTATTTCAACAATTTCTCACTACATGACAATTTTTAATAACACCTCTCTAAATCCATCTTTCTGGGGGTTTAGTAATATATTTGCGATGTGTTCTAATCCGTACTTGAAGATGGATTTAGCCCTGTGTCCATGTTTTTTT
>JAAYKF010000015.1 GCA_012522535.1 Bacteroidales bacterium | reverse complement strand
GTGATAAATATTCCCAATTCTGTAAATATCCCATTTTATCTTGAAACAATAATCACTATTCACCCTTTTTTGGGTGGAAATAGCTCACCAGTTTTGCTAAATCCACCAGTGGACAATGGTTGCGTCAACACCCCTTTTTATCATAATCCCAGTGCCTATGACCCCGACGGCGACAGCCTTTCGTATAAACTTGTAAACTGCCTTGGATTGGAGGGTGAAGTGATACCCGGATATTCATTGCCTTTGGCTTCAAACTCTATAACAATCGACCCTGTTACTGGCGACCTGTTTTGGGATAGCCCTATTTTGCAGGGCGAATACAATATTGCAATTTTAATTGAAGAGTGGCGTGCTGGGGTAAAAATTGGCTCTGTGCTGCGCGATATGCAGATAAATATTGGGGCTTGCAACAACACCCCTCCTGAGATAGAAGTTATTGAAGACACCTGTATTGTGGCTGGAACAAATTTCCAAACCACTGTTAAAGCCACCGATGCCCAGGGAGATAAAATCACACTAACGGCAACTGGGGGACCTTTTAATGTGGAACAATCTCCAGCGATTTTTCCACAATCAATTTATGGATTTGGGCAGGTGCAAGCCGATTTCAAATGGAGTACAAATTGCTCTCACGTTCGCAAACACCCCTATCAGGTGAGCTTTAAGGCTGAAGACAACAATATTCCCATAAATTTGGTCTCCATGAAAACAATGAGAATAACGGTGGTTTCGCCAGCACCCGAAAATCTTACAGCCGACCCTCTGGGCAACTCCATCGTTGTTAGGTGGGACAGCCACAACTGCCGAAATGCCAATGGGTATAAAGTTTATCGCCACAATGGACCATCGGGATGGACACATGACCACTGCGAAACTGGGGTTCCCGAATATACAAGTTTTCAACTTGTGGGGACAAGCACCTCAATCTTAGATACAATATTTGTTGATGACAATGCTGGGCAGGGCTTAATATACGGAAATCAATATTGCTATGTAGTGGTGGCTACATTTCCCGATTTTGCCGAAAGCTATGCCTCCAACGAAGCTTGTGCATCACTAAAAAGAGAAGTGCCAATCATTACCAATGTCAGTGTAGAAGAGACATCAAGCACAGATGGAAAAATATTTATCAGATGGACAAAACCCACTGAATTAGACTTTGCCCAATTTCCCGGACCACATCAGTATAAAATTTTACGAAGTACAACTGTAAACGGCACATACAGCGAAATTGGAACTTTAGACGACCTAAACGACACCACATTTTTTGATACAAATATCAACACCGTCTCCAATACGTGGTTCTACAAGATTGAGCTAAACAATCTAACCCCTGAAAATAGCCTCACAATCGGCACATCAAATCCGGCTGGAAGTATCTTTATTAACCTCACTCCCAACGATAGAAAAATCACCCTATCGTGGAACGAAAACACACCTTGGACAAATTTTGAATACACCGTTTTCAGAAAGAATTTAGAAAACTCTTTGTGGGACTCCATAGCCACAACCCATGAAAAATCTTTTGTTGATTTTCCCTTGGAGAACGACATCGAACAATGCTATTTTATCAGAAGTTCAGGCGAATACACCATAGACGGAATTGAGTCGCCACTGATAAATTTCTCACAAAAATCGTGTCAAACCCCCATTGATAACGAGCCACCCTGTGTACCAATTTTGCAAGGCGAAACCGACTGTGAAACAAACACTTATACTATACAACTGCCAGCCGATAGCTGTCTATTGGACGTTTATGGCTACTACGTATATTTCAACAGCTCCAATGATGGTATTTTTGTGAAAATAGATTCCGTTTTTGATGTAAACCTTCATCAATTTCAAATTGCAAATATGGAGTATATGGCTGGATGCGTTGCCATTTCAGCCTTCGATTTATCATATAACGAAAGTGCCCTTAGCAACTTTGTTTGCATAGATTTGGAAGAGTGCAATCCATACGTACTTCCCAATGTTTTCACCCCCAATGGCGACAATTACAACGATCTTTTTGTGCCATTTCCATACAGTTTTGTGGAAAGTATTGATATGAAAATTTATAATCGCTGGGGAAATATTGTTTATAAAACCAAAAATCCAGATGTTTTATGGGATGGAAAAGATCAATTTACAGGCAACGATTGTGCCGAAGGGGTTTATTACTATATTTGTGATGTTTTTGAATATAGAATTGGAGGAATTAAAAAACGAACATTGCAAGGCACAGTTAGCCTTTTTAGATAGAAATAGAAATTAAAAATCAAAAAATATGTTTACAGGAATTGTAGAATTAACAGGAAAAATAGTAAAAATTGAAAAAGAACAAGGTAATGTTCATTTCACCGTTGAAACTTCCATAGCTGATGAGTTGAAAATTGACCAAAGTATGGCTCACGATGGAGTTTGCTTAACCATTGTAAATGTTGATCACGAAAACAAAACCTACGTTGTTACAGCTGTTCAAGAGACCTTAGATAAAACTAACTTGGGTACTTGGCATGTGGGCTACGAAGTGAATTTAGAAAGAAGTATGGCAATGAATAGCCGTTTTGACGGACATATTGTTCAAGGGCATGTTGACCAAACTGCCGTTTGTACAAAGGTTGTAGAAGACGACGGAAGCTGGAGATTCTTCTTCGAATATGACCCCGCAATGAACAACTTCACCGTTTCGAAAGGCTCTGTTTCGGTTAATGGAGTAAGCCTCACAGTGGTTGACCCCACCAAAAACAGCTTTTCAGTGGCTATTATACCCTACACTTATGATGTTACAAATTTCCACAACTTTAAAGAAGGTACTGTGGTGAATTTAGAATTTGATATACTTGGAAAATATGTACAACGACTATTGGAAGAGTATATGAACTCTGGGAAATAATTAATTGTAATAATAAAATAATCAATCCAGCTTTGCAAAATGCAAAGCTGGATTGATTTGGTATAACTCACCTCATTATCACCGATTTAAAACTGGCTACATCGTTGAACTGATAACGCAAATTGCGAAGCTGAGACGAATTTTTGAATCTGTTAAAATATGCTTTATCTTCAAATTCAAAAATTAAAAGCAAAGTCCTTGGTCGCCAATCGCCCTCCACTATTTCTGGCAAAGAGAACTCTTTTACAAACTCACCCGAAAACTCTTTTACAAGCTCATTTAATCCATGTAAATAATCCTTAAACTGCAATCTATCAAACACCTCAACATCTACTAACCACGAAATTTTCAATTCTTCCATAATATTCTGATTTGAAACAAAGTTAATATTTTTCCGCTAATTTTCAGATTGAACTATAATTTATTGATTATATTTGCATTATGAGAAAAATTTGGAAAACATTTGGACTCAGCCTTTTGGCGTTGGTTTATGTAATAGCCATAAGTCAAGCCAGCAGAGCTTTTCCCGATATTGAGATTTTGGAAAAACTTCCCCATGCCGAAAAAATTGTTCTAAATTGGAATTCTCACACTTTTTCGCACACCCTCCAAAGCGAAATCACCATTGGTAACATTTATAATTTACCCACACCAAATTTTAAGAAAACATCAACTTGGCAATGGGTCTCCACCAAACAGAGCGAAAATATATTAGATGAAGAGTTCTTTAGCTATGTTGAGAAATCTTCCAATCTGCTTATAAATTACAGAAAATCAGATCTTCTATATCCTTTCCATTACTTTTGGTAAAGTGAAAATTGGCTCAGAACCAATCACAGCTTACAATTTTCAATCATTGTCCTTTTAGCAAAGGACTATATTTAATATTTTTAAAAACCAAAAAAATGGAACCAGGAATTATTATCACAACATTGGTTATATTAGCACTTATATTTGCTCCTTTTATAGCAATGTATATCAGAAGTAGAGCAAAAAGAAATACAAAAATCGTACAACTAAAAGATTTTGCCATCAGTCATAACAGCAAAATTAGCAGCTATGAATATTGCAAAAATTTTGTCATTGGCATAGACGAGAATACTAAAAATCTATTTTTCATCAAAACCATAAAAGATGAAATATCGGAACAAGCCATCGATCTGAAAAGTATTCAATGGTGCAAAATAACCAACTCATCCCGCTCGGCAAAAACGGCAGGCGGAAGCTCCACTGTGGTGGAACGGCTTGAGCTAAACTTTTATCCCAAAAACAAAAATGACAAAGAAATTATTTTGGAGCTATACAACCACAACAGTGGTTTGCAACTATCCGGAGAATTTCAAATTGCCGAAACTTACTTAGAAAAAATTAATAGGCTTATCAGCTAAAAAAAATCCTTAAAACAAAAAAAGCACTGAAATTCAGTGCTTTTTTTTAAGTAGTCCGTAGGGGAATCGAACCCCTGCTGCCAGGATGAAAACCTGGTGTCCTAACCCCTAGACGAACGGACCATTTGGTATCTTTTTTGTCATATCCTGTAAAGAACGGTGCAAAATTACACAAAAAAATGATACCACCAAACTTTTTTGCAAGTTTTCTTCACTTTTTGTGCAAAATTATTCAAATATATCTTTATCCGCCTGAAATCTAAAGCCCATTCTCTTGGCGGTTTTCATGCTTGAACCTTGCAATTCACTTTGTAGGATATCCAACACAAGTACCTCTTTTACAATATCATAAGGTGGAATTAGTAAGTCAAAATCTATGGAATATTGCACCGCCGACTCCACTATTTCGTTGGCTTTATCTTTATCAAACTCATTTTTCGTAAAATTGTTAACCAACATGGCTATTTCCTTTTTCCCCTCCACAAAATAGTGATTTTCGAAGTTTACAAAGATTCTTCCCACTAAATAACCCGAATCATTTATCCTTTTGTACTTAAAAGAGTCGGACAAAAAGTTATAAATATTTACAACTCCACAGTAAGCTCTATTGGGATTTTCTTTCACATAGGGCAATTTCATTATTTCGTGAGCTCTGGGAAATTCAAAAATATTGGTATGCATCATAAATACCAATGTGTCGCCTGCAAATTTCAGCTTAAACTCATGTATATTCTGCTCCGTAAACTCCAATTGCACCCTTTGGACATCAACTGAATATTTTTCATTCCAAACTTCATTAAAAATAATGGCTGAGTTTTTCAACAAATTAAAGGCATTCATGGTGTTTATATAAATATCTTGCTTCAAATTGCCTTTGCTTATCAACGATTCAATGACACTATTACTGGGAAATTCTTTCTTTGACATAATTGATTTATTTTGTGCTAAGTTATAATTTTTCTCACAAAAAATGGCGGAAAAAAAATTAAAATATCATAATTAGCTTCAAAGCTTTATTTTTTCACCATTTACGATAAATATATTTATATTTGTAAACTATAAAAACAATCTAGCAATATGAAAAAGATTATAGTTTCAATTTTTGTTCTTTTATTCGCTTCATCTTCTCTTTTTTCTCAAGATAAGCACACTTTTGCCTATGGCGATGACAGCTTTTTACTAAATGGCAAGCCTTTTCAAATTATTAGTGGCGAAATGCACTTTGCACGTGTACCTCAGGAGTATTGGAAGCACCGCTTAGAAATGGCTAAAGCCATGGGGATGAATACAATATGTACCTACGTTTTTTGGAACTATCACGAACCCCAGCCGGGAGTTTATAACTTTGAGGGTAATGCCGATGTGGCCGAATTTGTCCGCACAGCACAAGAGGTCGGACTGTGGGTAATTATCCGCCCTAGCCCCTATGCCTGTGCCGAATGGGAGTTTGGTGGCTATCCGTGGTGGTTGCTAAATGAAAAAGATATTGAAGTTAGAAGTCAAGACCCAATATTTTTGGAACTGAGTGAAAAATATTTCCAAGCATTGGCACAAGAAATAGCTCCACTACAAATTACCAACGGCGGACCCATTATAATGGCTCAGGTGGAAAATGAGTATGGTTTTTATGGTAATGACAAAGAGTACCTCAATATAAACAAAAACATGATGCGTGATGCTGGCATTGATGTACCACTTTTTACCTGCGACGGAACGGGCGAAATCAAGGAGGGTCATCTACCCGGTTTGTTGCCGGCACTAAATGGCACATTGGATGTTACACTGGTGAAAAATTTAGTGAATAAATATAACTTCAATCGTGGACCCTATTTTATTTCCGAATGGTACCCCGCTTGGTTCGACCACTGGGGTGAGGTGCATAAAACAGTGCCTTTTGAGGATTTTATTGACGACTATAAAACTGTACTCGATTCTGGTTTATCCATAAATATGTATATGGTGCACGGAGGTTCTACAAGAGGCTTTTGGAATGGTGCCAATATGCCACCTTTCCGCCCACAGACCTCATCCTACGACTACGATGCTCCCATTGATGAGGCTGGAAATGCAACACCTAAATTTTACGCTTTCCGTAATGTTATTGAAAATCATATAGGAGAAAAACTTCCTGAAGTACCTCAGAAAAATAAAACTATTGCCATAAAAAAGACCGAATTAACCCATGTGGCAAAGTTATATGACAATCTCCCAGAACCAATATTTTCTGAAAATCTCAAAACTTTTGAAGAGATAAATCAAGGCTATGGATTTGTGATGTATCGAAATATTATGAAGGAAGAAGGCAGAGGTTTTCTAAAAGTTTTTGACGTTAGAGACTATGCCGTAGTTCTTGTCAACGGCAGAAGAGTTGGCACTTTAGACCGCCGTTTAGAACAAGATTCATTATTTATTAGAAATATAAAACAGGGTGATACTTTGGATATTTTGGTGGAAAATATGGGAAGAATAAATTATGGCTCTTTCCTAAATGATAATAAAAAAGGTATTACAAGAAAAGTTGAATTTAATCAAACCGAGTTGAAAAACTGGATGATTTATTCACTTCCTATGACCGAAATGCCTGAATTTAACCCCGCCCTACAAGAGAGTAATCGTTCGCCAGTTTTCCGCAAAGCCACCTTCGACATCGACGAAATTGGCGATACATATATAGATATGTCCAATTTTGGAAAAGGTTTTGTTTGGTTAAATGGACATAACCTAGGTCGTTTTTGGAATATTGGACCTACCCAAACGGTCTATGTACCAGCACCTTGGCTGAAACACAAAGATAATGAATTGATTATTTTTGATGAATTAAAATATAATGAAATATTTTTCCAAACCCTCGAAGAACCTATCTTAGACCAAGCTTCTGTTATTGACCTCAAGAGTAATAATTGGGTGGACAGTTTGAACAGATGTTGGTTAGCTTTTCATGTCCGCGACACCAATAGTCATATTCGATATACCTTAGATGGCAGCGTGCCAGACGAAAATTCAAACATATATTCAAGTCCAATTATGATTGAAAAAGAGAGTGTAGTTTTTGTAAGAGCCGAAAACGAAACTTTTATGCAAAAAGAGGATATGATAATAAACGTAAACCCCTCAATATCAACTGGAAAGAAAGCTAAATACAACAGTGAATATAGCAGAAATTATAAGTCAAAACACAAAAGGACCTTGGTAAACGGTATCATAGGTTCATTGAATTATAGAGATGGATTCTGGCAAGGCTTCAGAGGAAATGATATAGATGTGGTTATAGATTTGGGTAAAAGGGAGAAAATAAATCATATAAAAACCAATTTTTTGAAAGATATTGGAGCTTGGATTTTCTTACCTACTGAGGTGGAAATTTACATTTCAAATAATGGAAAAAAGTTCACTAAACTTGAGACAAACTACAATGGTGATAATAGTGCCGATGGCATAATTAAAATAGAAAGTGCCAGCGTTGACATGCCCAAAACTGTCAGGGCAAGATATGTGAAAGTTGTTGCCAAATCCATGGGCAAATGTCCCGAAGGACACCCCGGAGAAGGAAGTGATGCTTGGCTTTTTATTGATGAAGTTATTGTGAAATAGGGATTATGAAAATTAATAGCTTAAATATTGAAAAAGAGAGTTTTGAAAATCATAAATTACATTATGCCAAGGAGCAATTTGTGAAACTTATTCAAGAAATAGATAAACAAAAGCTTCCAGACGATAGCATAGAGTTTATAAATGATAAAATTAAAGTATTAAATTCTATTTCAGCTACCGACAAATCATACAGAGAGCTGTTGAGAAAAACGCAGTCTGAAGTCTTAAAAATGCTCGAAAAGCAGCATAAAATTGTCAGCAAAAACCACTATCTAAACAAATGGCTTTTAGTAGGCATGAACGCAGTAGGTCTGCCCATTGGGGCTGCATTAGGTATAAGTTTAAACAATATTGCTTTGCTGGGAATTGGTTTACCAATTGGTATGATTTACGGATATTTTGTAGGGAAAAGACTTGATAAAAAAGCCCAAACTGAAGGAAGACAATTAGATATTGAATTGAAACTCACTTTCTAAGCTAACATCCTCATTATCAAAATAGTAACATTACTCAGAGGGTGAAAAATGAAACATTTGTCATATTGAGTTCCGATAACAAATTCAATTACACCTAATTTCGGCTATGCCTTATTATGCTTTTGAATATAGCATCGGAATTTTCAATAGCGAACGCAGTGAGCGGGCATCGAAAGATAGACAAATGCTAAGAAAACTTCTATTTTACTCAAACAAAAATGAAATTTGCATAATTTTGGAGTTGAGTTTATCTATGCTGTTGGAGTATAAATTTCCTTCACGGACAATTAAGTCCATAAATCCATAATTCATTTTTAGCTCCACCGCAAATTTAAAATAAGTGAGATAAAAATCGGCTCCCACGCCTGCATTAAACGAAATATCGTCCCTCTTTAGTTTCACAAAAATCTCATCTCTATTGGTATTCTTTTTCTTGGAGAGTGAAGCCAAGTCGAGGCTATATTGCAAACCACCAATGACATACAACCTAGTGTTGTTCATTCGGCTTGACTTGAACTTCATATATAGTGGAAAATCTACATAGGTCGATTCTATTTTTTTATTTACATCGAAATATACAGAATCTTGAAATTTGATGGTATAATGTAGCACCCTATCGCCAAAAGAGAGTGTGGGAATAAATCTAAGGTTGAAATATTTCCCCAAAGTCAAATCGCTAATCACTCCCAAATTGAAGCCACTCATAGGCGACGACTCTATCACCATTAGCGAATCGAAGGGACTCAGGTCGTTATTAGGTTTAACCATAAAATCGAATTGATTATAGCCTATCAGAAAGCCAAAATGGAAGGACTTTCTGTCATATCGAGGTAGGTTCATGCCGCCACTATTTTGCGAAAAAAGCGACATGGACACAAATAGTGTGAATACGAAACTTAATATAAGATTTTTTCTCATTCTTTCTAAAAATTAATCTATAAACGCTTTTTTACAAATTTTATTTTGTTTTTGAAAAATTACACCTTCGTTTAACTCACTATTTTTCACTCTTTGGTGAAGCGGAATCTTGTTTACACAATAGATATTTGCAATTCCAAACATCAAGGATTCTATGCTATTTTTTTCAAAACCATGCTTTGAAGTGCTGCTTAACAACTCTTCGCCCTGCTTAAACTGCTTTATGGAGTGCGGCAAATAGACATAGGGTTTTTTGTTTCCACTTATAAGCTTACCCATTAATGGAAAAACCTTGAAAATATAAATTCTATAAAGACCCATAAACCATCTTTGAGGCATCGTTAACTCCAACATTACAAGTTTTCCGTTGGGTTTCAAAACTCTATAAAACTCATCTAATGCAATATTCGGATTACTAATATTTCTAATCCCAAAAGCTATGGTTAAAATATCGAAACTTTCGTCGGGGAAGGGTAAATTTTCGGCATCGGCGTGCATAAAATTTACAATATTTTCATATTGATTTTTGGTCTTCTTTTTTGCCACTTCCAACATCTTTTCGGCAATGTCAACACCCACTATTTTTTGTGGATTTTTCTTTGCCATCATACTTACCAAACATCCTGTTCCTGTGGCTACATCTAAGATTTGACTATTTTCGTCTATCTTTAATTTTTTAACAAGTCTTTTTCTCCACCTTTGGTCGAAATTTAGAGACAACAAATGCCCAAACCTATCATAGGCATGTGCTATGGAGTTGAACATTTTTGCGATATTCTCTTTCGACTTGTCGAGTATCATTTTAGCCTATCAATAGTTTTTTAGCTTCTTTTAAGAACTTCTCTTTGTTAATGGGAACCACTCCCACCTCTTCGCACACCAGACCGCCTGCTATATTGGCTATTGAAGCTGTTTGAACAGGGTTTAGCCCACTTGCATGACACAATGCCAAGACGCTAACGACGGTGTCGCCAGCTCCCGAAACATCGGCGATATTTCTTATATGTGCCGGAATATGTTGGTGATTTATTGAATACTCATCTTCGTCTTGCCAAGAGACCATAACGCCTCTTTCGGAAAGCGTTGTAACAACAATTTCTATTTGATGCTTACGAATAAATTGCTCAACAACTTGCTGCAATTCATTTATGTTTTTCACATCAACTTCGGCGTGAGTTCCCTCAACTAGCTCTTTTAGATTAGGTTTGAATATGGTGGTTTTATCGTAAAACTGGAAATTATCTTTTTTGGGGTCCACCATAACGGGAATATCAAGAATTTGTGTTTTGAAAATTACTTTTTCTATAAGCTCTTTAGAGACAACGCCTTTGTCGTAATCTTCAAAAATTACAGCATCGATATCTTCATTTTCAAGGATATATTCAATTGTGTTATAAAGATTTTCGCAATCTTCCTTGTTTAGACTTTTGGTTGTTTCTTCATCAACCCTAAGCATTTGAATTTTATTTCCGAAAATTCTAAACTTAGTAGTGGTAACTCTATTTTCACTTTCAACAATGCCTTTTGTGGAAATTCCTTCTGCTTCCATAGCTGCCACAAATTCTTTTCCTTTGGGGTCTTTCCCTACCACCGAACACAAAATAGCTTCGGCTCCTAATGCTTTTACATTTAGTGCCACATTAGCAGCACCGCCAGGTCTATTGTCTCTGGATTTTACATTTACAACTGGCACAGGTGCTTCGGGCGAAATGCGGTCAACACTACCAAACAAGTATGCATCTACCATCACATCACCAATTATCACTACTTTTTTGCTATTGAAACTTTCAAACAGTTCTTCAATAAATTCTTGAGTCATTGTATCTATTTTTGTGCAAAATTAAGAATTATTAGTCAATGAAGCAGTCTTTGCTCATAAATCAGGGTTTTATTAATGATTTTTATAATTCAAATAGAAAAGGGACTCTCAATTTTGAGAATCCCCTTGTCAATCATTTTATTATATTAAGCAGTTGTTTACTCTTCATTCATATCCAGTGGTGGTGCCATTCTACGCTCTCCGCGTGCACCTCTTTTTGATGCATTACGAACCATATTTCTTTTAAATTCGCGTTCGGCTTCTTTAATTTTTGCTACTTTGTTTGTTGGCATCACTTTTTTGTATTTGGCAATTTCATCGTCACGAAGTTTCATCATATTTTGATGATGTTTTTTCTCTATCTCCAACATTTTATCTGCCTCTTTTTCTGTCAATTCGTTCCATTTTTTCTTGTAAAATGGTGCCATCTCTTTGCGGAATGAGTTTCTCATTTCTCTTTGTTTTTCGATGGATTCGGTATAGATTTTGTTGAAATCTGTAAACTCCTTTTCTGTCAATTCGAGATATTCTTTTATAAAATCTACTTTTTGTGTTTGTACAACTTTTTGACGCTCTTTCATTCGCTCAACATTTTGAGCTCTGTTTTCGATGTTACGTCCTTGGTTGTTACCTCTGTTGTATCGTCCCTGACCGCCTTGTCCTCTTTGTGCAAAGCCTGATGTTGCAAATATGAACATAAATGCCAACATGCCTATTAGTCTAATTTTTTGATTTGTTTTCATAGCTTTAAATTTTAATAGATTGATAGTAAAATATATAATTCTTCATCGGTCAAGCCCATGGTTGCCGACCAATCTAAAAGCTCATCATACTCGTCAGTATAATGATTGTCAACTATTATATTATTATTGTTTGTGTTGACTATATTGTTTGTATCAAAGTTTTTCGAAAATTGATCTTTGTTATTATCATTGAATTTTACCAGTCCAAAAGTGAGCGACAAGACTATCAAAACAGATGCTGCTACTGTGGCATATTTCATAGCATTTAGCTGAAATCTTTTTCGTGGCTCTTCAGTTTGAACTTTATTCATAATTTCGTTGGTGAAATTGTCGAAGTAATTTTCGGGAACTTTGAAGTTGTTTTTATGTAAATTATTCTCTTTCATTTTCGGGCATTTAGTTCTATGACTTCAAAAAATCATAAAGGTTTAATTCTCCAATAAAAATCTTTTCATTTTTTCGCTGGCGTGATGATATGATGCTTTAACGGCTCCCACTGTGAGTTGCAATTTTTCGGCAATATCTTTAAATGGCGTTTCGTCATAATATCTCATGGTGAAGACCATTCTTTGTCGTGGTGGAATTTCCAGAAGTGCTTTTTGGAACTGTTTTTCGATATGCGTTCCGGAGAAATATTCTTCCGAAAGCGATTGTTCTACTCTATCTAAATCGTCGCTATTAAATTCTTGTTTTTTATATTTAGAATTTACAAAATCGATTATTTCGTTGGCGGTGATGCGATATATCCATGTGGAGAGTTTGGCATCGCCCCGAAATTTGTCAACATTTTGCCATATTTTGATAAAAACATTTTGGGCTATATCGTCGGCATCTTCGTGTACAACTACGTTTCGGCGTGCCTGCCAATAGACTTGTGTTTTATACAAATCAACCAAAGAGCGGAATGCCGCCTCTTTGGTTGATTTATTTTTAAGCTGTTTTACAATTATTTTTTCTTTATCCTTTTCGTTGGATAGATTTTCTTGATTTTTCAATAATTGTTTCAGTTGTAAGTTCATATTTTTCCATTAGTTGAGCAGGTTTTCCACTCTCGCCAAATTTGTCGTCCACTGCAACATATTCCACTGGAATTGGGTTGTTTTGGACTACCAATTGTGCTATTGTGTCGCCAAGTCCGCCATTCATGAGATGTTCTTCGGCTACAACTGCACATTTTGTTTTGGCAATTGATGATATGACTGCTTCTTTGTCCAAAGGTTTAATGGTGTGAATATTTATCACCTCTGCATCTATTCCATTTTGCGAAAGTTCGTATGCTGCTTCCATGGCGTGCCATACCATATGCCCTGTGGCAAAAATTGAAATATCTTTACCCTCTTTAAGTTTTAGGGCTTTTCCTATCTCAAATTTTTGATTTTCGGGGGTGAAATTTGGTACTGCTGGGCGTCCAAAACGAAGATAAACGGGTCCTTCATATTCGGCTATGGCTATTGTTGCTGCCTTGGTTTGGTTGAAGTCGCAAGGATTTATCACCACCATATTTGGCAACATTTTCATCAGTCCGATATCTTCCATAATTTGGTGAGTTGCACCATCTTCGCCCAATGTTATTCCTGCGTGTGAGGCACAAATTTTCACATTTTTATTGGAATAAGCTACTACCATACGAATTTGGTCGTAAACTCTTCCTGTGGCGAAATTGGCGAAAGTTCCCAAGAAGGGAATTTTTCCGCCTATGGTCAATCCTGCTGCAACTCCAATCATATTTGCTTCGGCAATTCCTAATTGGAAGAATCTTTCGGAATGTTTTTCGGCAAAATTATTCATTTTCAATGAGCCAATAAGGTCGGCACATAGTGCTACTACATTTTTATTGGTTTCTCCCAAAACGTCTAATCCGGCACCGAAGCCCGAACGTGTATCTTTTTTCTCGCTAAAAACTGGTTTTTCCATTTTATATTAATTATCTTGTAAAACATTTACTTTAATTATTCTGCCCGCTTCCACCTGAAAATCAACGACTTTGGTATCGGTGGTTGTATTTGAGCTATTGGCTCTAAATATGCTGCGATATGTTCCGGGCTGTAGCATCAATCGCAGATTTTTTGAATTTGGTTTAAAATTGTAAATCCACTCTATTTCATTTCCATTTTTCAATGTAAAAAGTGCTCCTGAACCGTTGTCAGCATTGAGAAACTCGACAGTTCCGGGTTCGCTAACTTCTATATAGGTGGTTTGATTTGGTTTAACCTCAATATCTTTCAATAAAATTCTGGGTAAACAGAGTATTTCGGCATCGAATTTTTGTGCCAAATATATCTCTTCCCTAAAGAAATTTTGTACATTTAAGGTATTGGGATTGCCTGCCAATCTGATTATAACAGGCAGATTGGAATATTTTGAACGATTTATCTGCTCTTTTGTCTTAAAGACAAGCTTTCCTTGGGGCGTATTTGCTGGAATAATAGTATGTTTTCCTTGTGCCAAAGAGACGCTGTCAGACCAAACTTGAGGTATGGTATAGACTTTTGCTTTATATACTGGAATTGGGTCAAGGAGCAGTGTATCGGGCAGTCCACGTGTGTTCATGGTGTGCACATATTGATAGTACAGTGAGTTTGACGTGGCATCGTGGAGTGTGTAAACCACATTTGTTTCGCTGGCTTTTTCATGAGCATCCAACAGGCTGACTTGTGCTGTGGTTTTGTGCATTACATGCGAAATAATTGTCGTTAAGGCATCTTGAAACTTTGTTTCTGTGGAGCCATCGAAATATGTTCCTACGCAGTCGAAGGCTTCTTTAAAATCGAGGCCTACACCTATCACAAAGGGTTTTAGCACAATTCCTTTTTTTTGTAAAGCTATGGAAATTGCACATGGGTCGCCGCCGCACTCTTCTATGCCATCTGTTATCAAAATCACCACATTTCTACAGTTTTTACACTCTGTAAAATCGTTGGCACAAGCTTCCAAAGAGAGTGCTATTGGCGTAGTACCACGGGGATAGATTGTTTTGAGTCGATGTTTGATTTTTGGAATACTATTGAAAGATATTGGCACCTCCAAACGGGTGTCGTCGCAGTCTTGCGGTGGAAAATCTTTCTGATGTCCAAAAACTCTTAGTCCAATTTGTAAATTTGAATATGCCTCCAAACTGTCTAACATATTTGTAAGAATATTTCTTGCAATGGTGATTTTCGCATCGGTTTGCCATCGTCCCCACATGCTTTTTGAGGCATCGAAAATAAAGAGAATACGTGTTGTTGGCTCGCCATTATTCAAGGGTTGAGCTCCAAGTTTTGCAAAGGCAAAAATGGTCAACAATAGTAATATTTTAATTCGTATTCTCATCTGTTTTTAATAATCTCCCAATGTTTCTTTCAATTGCGAAAGTGCTGCTTCTGCTTGCTCTGCGTTGGGTGCTAAGCCGTGCCATTTGTTTGTACCAGCCATAAAATCAACGCCATAGCCCATAAGTGTGTGCATCAATATTGCCACTGGCTTAGCTTTTCCTGTTCGAGTTTGTGCTAATTTTATTTTGTCTAAAACATCTGACATTTCATTGCCTTGCATCTCTACAACGTCCCAGCCAAAGGCTGTAAGTTTGTCTTTTAAATTTCCAAGACTTAGAACTTCGTCCAATGTTCCATCAATTTGCACTTTATTGTAGTCGATGGTCATAATTAGGTTGTCAACTTTGTTGTGAGCGGCATACATCAATGCTTCCCAGATTTGTCCCTCTTGTAATTCGCCGTCTCCTGTCAATACATAGACTAATTTTGGGTCGTTGTTCATTTTTTTGGACAGTGCAGCACCAACAGCAACAGAAACGCCTTGCCCCAATGAGCCTGACGCCATTCTAATCCCTGGTAAACCATCGGCATTTGTAGGGTGCCCTTGCAAGCGTGTATTTAATATTCTAAATGTTGCAAGTTCCGATACTGGGAAGTATCCCCTTCGAGCCAAAACGCTGTATAGCAGTGGCGAAATATGTCCGTTGGACAGAAAAAAGAGGTCTTCGTTTTTGCCATCTATATCGAATTTCTCTGTTTCGATATCCATTATGTCAAAATATAGTGCTGTTAGGAAATCGGCACAGCCTAATGAGCCTCCGGGGTGTCCTGACATGACTGCGTTGGTCATTCGGATAATGTCGCGACGTACTTGCGTGGCAATGTCTTGCAATTCTTCTACTCGTGTCATATTTGTGTTTTTATTTATTTTAATGCAAATGTAAGGTTTTTTTTATTGGTAGTGATGGTGAATGAATAAATTTTGAGAATTAGATGAGAGATGAGAGATGAGAGATGAGAAATTTAGAAACCTAGAAACTTGGGCTTTTTTTAACCACGGAGACACGGAGGATTTAATGCACAATGAACAATGAACAATTACGAATTATGAATTTTAAGTTGTTTTCTAAATATCCAAGTCTCTCATCTATAATCTATAATCTCTCATCTCTCATCTATTCCACATACCTCAAATAAAGAGTATCTATCCTCGATGCGTAGCCACCCCAAACGCCCATGGCACCATCAATATTAGAATGTATGGGTGCTGGCGAAAGAAAAGGATTGTCGCCCGCATTTATTATCCACTCGGCAGTGTACCAAAATTTATAGTGATCGTAATCCATAGTGGCATATTTTAATAATATTGTATCGCCATCTCCAAAATAATATTTTAAGTAGTGCAGACTATCTTGATAATAATCTGGCGAAATTATATTGGATGCCTGTCCTTGGTACAACTCATAAATCATCTCCTGACCGTCAAAAAGTCTATCGTCGAAGGTGCTATTTAAGGCAGGACGAAAATTGGAATGCTTGCCCAAAACCATGGAAAATATCCTATAGTAATTGTTCTCCCCTGCCCTGTCGGTGAACTTCATTCTCAAGAAACCCATTCTATGCTCCGGAAACTGCTCAACATAATAAATTGTATCAAACTCAAAAGGCTGAGGAATGGTAGTGGTGGCAGTAATGATATATTCTTCGTGGAAAATTCTCAAATTGTAAACCCCACCATATTCACCCTTTATTTTATCTCCTTTGTATCGTAGTGGGAACGACAAAGTTTCATCAAAACCCAATTTTAAAGTATCTATCACACCTTGCAAATCTTCCACCACAACAACGGCATCTGTAATAATCATATCCATCAATGCCTCTTCGTTCAGGGGAGCAAAATAGTCGCTACTTCGGGTAACAAAAACCGTGGCATAATCATCATAATCTATCCAACCCTCTACAATGATTTTGGAGCTATAGGGTGGCAATTCTACATCTATCTCTTTTTGACAAGAAATAAGTAAAACAGCCGAAATTAAAATTATATATTTATAAAAACTCATATCTATTTAAACTTAAAATTCCAACTTATGGAGGGCAAAATAGGGAAAAGCGACATCTGTTTTGCTTTTGTCTGAATTTCAAAACTCTCTAAATCGCCTGTTGTCTCCAAAAATATCACAAATGGATTTCTTCTATTATATACATTGTAAACCGAAAAATTCAATTCCGAATCGAAGCGATTGGTGCTACGCAACAAATATGTTACACTTAAGTCCATTCTGTGATATGGTGGCAATCTATATTCGTTTTTTTCGCTATATTCCGTTACTAAATTACCCGAAACAAAATATCTTCCAATGGGTATTGTCATGGTGTTTCCTGTGGAATAGACCCAAACCACCGAACTGTTTAATCGCTTATTAATTTGATAAGAAAGTGCCACCGAAACATCATGTCGTCTGTCATATTTGGCATAGAATTTTTTACCGAAATTTATATCTTCAAATTGTCGTTCTGTCCACGAAAGTGTGTAGCCAATCCAACCGTTGAAGTCGCCCCTCGCCTTTTTCAAAAACACTTCGCCACCATACGACCAGCCATTGCCAAAGGCATAATTATTATCGGGATTATTCCCCACATCATCCACCGGAGAAACACCCTCTTTGTACTCCAAAAGATTTTTCATATCCTTATAATAAAGTTCCAAAGATGTCTCAAACATATTATCAAAAAAATTGTGATAATAGCCAGTGGAATATTGAACTGAATATTGAGGTTTTACAATACTGGTGCTGGGAAACCACAAATCTGTTGGTAAAGAGATTGAACTCAAAGAAACCTGATGAATATATTGATAATTCTGTGTATATGAAGCTTTTACAGAGTTATTTTTACCTAATTTGAATCGTGCCGAAATTCTTGGTTCTGGATAATGATAAGTGGCAATGGGTTCAAATTTGTTATAGCTAATTGTGGAATCAATTCTGTCATAGTTATCTAAAATATATCTATCAAAGGGACCAATATGTTGATATAAACTATATCGAAGACCGGCATTTATCTTTATATATTCATTAATTTCAAACTCATCATTGACATAAAAAGACAGCTCATGCGAATGAATTTTATCTGGCGTTGCCATTTCAAAGTTCAAATCCTCAGCGTTGACATCTACTGAAGTTGGAGTAAAAATATGATACATATATTGAGCTCCAAATTTAAAGGTATTAGTGGTAGATGGTAAAAATGTAAAATCCGATTTCAAATTCCAATCTCGCACCCCCGACATCATGGAGAAATCATAAATATCTTGCGTCATTCCCACGCCAAATTTGTAATCGCTAAAAATAAACGAATTGTTCATAAAAAGTCTGCTGTTGACAATTCTATTCCATCGAAGCGAACCTGTGCCATTACCCCAGAAAAATTTAGCCCTAAATTTACTCTCAGGGTCGGGACTTTTAAAACCATAAACGTCTCTGCCGTAGTATCCGCTAAGGAAAATTCTATCTTTTGGACTTATCACATAATTCATTTTGGCATTTAGATCGTAGAAAAAGAAATCAGTATTTTTCAATGCCGAAGTCTCTTTCAAAAAAGGCTGTAACAGCACATCTATATATGTTCTTCGTGCCGAAACAATAAACGAGCAAGTATCTTTCTTTATGGGACCTTGCACCGTCAATCGCGAAAAAATTAAACCCACACCACCTTCCACTTCATATTTTTTCATATTACCATCTTTCATATGTACATCCAAAACCGAAGCCAAACGTCCACCGTAATTGGCTGGCATTCCTGCCTTTGTAAGCTCTACACTCTTCACAGCATCGGCATTGAATACAGAGAAAAAACCAAACAGATGTCCAGCGTTATAAACTGTGGCTTCGTCCAAAAGCACCAAATTCTGGTCGGGACCGCCACCACGGACATAAAAACCAGTATTACCCTCGCCCGAACTCTGAACACCCGGCAATAGCTGAATAGCCTTCAAAACATCCACCTCACCAAAGAATGCTGGTAAAGTTTTTATGGCTTCGATGGGAACATCAATTTTCCCCATTTCGGTACTTTGAATATTCTGATCGGCAGCCTTAGCACTAATTACAACCTCTTGAGTGGTAATAAAGTTGGGCTGCAACTCCACATTCAAACTGAGGTTTTTATCCAAAACTACTTCCTTTTCATAATCCTGAAAACCAATAAACGATACTACAATATTATATGTACCCTCGTCTAAGGTCAAGGAATAAAACCCATAATGATTTGTGCTTACACCCTTCAAGTTTTCTTTGGCATAAACATTAGTCCCAATGAGCGACTCGCCATTGCCACCATCTTTCACATAACCACTGATAGTATATTTCTTCTGTGCCAAAAGAGCAGACAAAAACATTAGGTTTATTAGTAGAAATAAGAGTGTTTTTCGAGACAACATAGTTTTAGTTTGTGTATATGGGTTTAAATATTGAAAACAGACAAATAACAAAGTAATTAAAGAACTTTAAAATTAGGAAAATGTTCAAAACAAAACTTCAATCTTACAACTTCTGAGTTCAGTTTATAGTTTCTTGAAAATGAGTTCCGTTGCATAATCAACTTTAGGCTCTTCGAACAAACATAATTGAAGCTCATCTTCGTTATTAAAACCTTTTATTTTTCTTTTATAACTCACTGCCGTGTGCAAATTTTCTATTTCTAACTTTCTATTCTTACTTATTTCTAAATATTCTTTTTCTTGATCAATTCCCAGAAACTTTCTATCTAACAAGTTTGCAGCTACACCTGTTGTTGAACTTCCTGCAAAGGGATCTAAAATCCATGAATTTGGTTTTGTTGAAGCTAAAATTAATCTTGTTAAAACAGATAAGGGTTTTTGTGTTGGATGTTTTCCACAAGATTTTTCCCACTGAGCGATGGCGGGCAAAGTCCAAACATCATTCATTTGTTTGTTGTTATTTAACTTTTTCATCAGCTCATAGTTAAAATAGTGTGAAACTTTTTCACTCTTTCTTGCCCAAATTATTTGCTCTGTAGAGTATGTAAAATATCGACAAGAAAAATTAGGCGGTGGATTTGTTTTCTCCCATGTTATAATATTTAAAATCTTAAAACCTAAGTCTTGTAGAATTTGACCAATGGAAAAAATATTATGCATTGTACCACTTATCCATATAGTGGCATCATCTTTCATCTTATCTCTCACTAAAGACAACCACTGTCTATTGAAATCATTCACATAATCTAATCCTTTAGATTTATCCCACTTACCTTTATTTACACTGACAATTTTACCACTTTGAATGGATAGTCCATCATTGGATAGGAAGTATGGTGGATCAGCAAAAACCATATCAAATTTATGCTCAAATTGAGGTAAAATCTCCATTGTATTTCCGTGAAGAAGGTAAAAGTTTTTGTCTTCGGATTTAAAGTATGGAATTATCATTGTATTATCTTCGATTATGTGTTGCTATTGAAACTATTCTATAAATATCTTTGTGTTCTTCAAGAGCATTAAGTAAATTCTTAAACATAAAAGCTGTTGATAAATTAGTTTTCTCTTGTATCATTAAGAGTTTAGCAATTAAGTATAGAAACTTAATACTATATTCGCCTTTATTGGCAAGTTCTGGATATTTATTCGCTTCTATATTGGCTTCACTTTTCAATTTCTCAACATCTAAAAGCAAATTTCTTTCTTCGTCTGTTTTTAAGGGCTGTATTTGATTGTCCCATAAATCAATTAAAAACTGAAGAAACTTTTTTGTTTCGTTACTATTGTGGTGCATTTTGATAATTGCATCAACTGCCCAGTGTATATGTTTTGGCGTTCTAATTCTTGACCAACCCGACTTTGTATTTTCATCTTTCTGTCTATATCTGAGCAACAAATCATAATCCGAAAAAGAACCTTGATAAACGCCTAAAATGTAGGTGTCATTTATTTCAATAATTGCTAAAGGATCAGTGCCTTTAATTTTCATATGAGGCGTTTTGTGTGAGTTTTCCTTTACCATTCGTTTTTTATTTCTTCTTTTTGAATTTTTTCAATAAAACTTTCAAGCGTTACTAAGTTATATAAACTAGGTATTATATTATACGCTTCTTCTAATTTATTTTTTGCTGAAAGCCAACCTTGACCATCTGTAATCCACACGAATTCAAAGCTTTTATATTGATTGATTTTTGGAGCAACATCGGAATATGCCCTTGCAGTTTCATTCAACTTTGAGCCCCCACTATTGTAGTATTTTGTTTCTATCAAATACGTTTTCTTCTTGGTTTTAATAACAAAATCAAAACGTTTAACATCGGCACCCAAACTTACTATTTCATCAAATTCTGTGCTGCTAATTTCTTTTTTATAATAAACATCAGCTTTTTCAAAAATTCTTGCAACTGTCTTTGACATATTATCACCACCTCTGTTTTTTCTTGCATTGGTGTCTAATCCAACCTCAACCCCAAATACATAATCTACTAAATTTGTAATATCTTTATTCCTGAAAACTTCAGCCAAACCAGTTTCTTCAATATATTCTAAAATCATATCCGGAGAAGCGAAATAATCTTCAAGTAAAACAACTTCACCTTGATTATTAATCGTCTTTGCTTTTCTATTTTTGCGAATTGCTATTAAAATATCCAAAACATCAAAAGTCCTGGGATTTTCTTTATAAAGCTCTTTTATAGACTTTTGTAAATTCTTTTTTCCGATTAAATAATTTAACTGATTAAGTTTTATGGCAATTTTATTTACATTTCCTCTTATTTTATCAAAATCAGTAAAATAATCAAGCGTAGCGTTTGTTTCGGAAAGTTGTGATAAAAAAACCTCAAATTGTTCTGGCATATTCTTTAACATTTTCTTGATTTGTAATTAACAACTCCGTTAGCTTACCTCTTTTCTCAGCATTGGCATTTATGCTTCTTTTTGCTTCAACTCTTTGAATATGAAATTCAGAATATAATTCGTCGAAGAAGTCATCTTGTGGGTTTTTCCCCTTAACATCTGAATTACTTAAAATCCAACGATGATTTAACACATCTAATTTTTCACAAAAATCTCTCAATCTAATTTGTTCATCATCATCAAATTCAATTTTTGCATATGAATTAAAACTAGACGTTTCACTTAAAGGTTTATAAGGTGGATCGAAATAAAAAAGTGTATTATCTTCCGCATAATCAAGTGTTTGTTCAAAATCTCCTGCTAAAACATCAACTTTTTTCAATGCCTGATTTACTGCTAATAAATTAACTTCATCTAATATCAAAGGTTTTTTATAACTACCAATAGGTACATTAAATTCATTTTTTCTGTTAACCCTGTAAAGTCCGTTAAAACAAGTTTTGTTTAGGAATATAAATAAAGCAGCCCTACCTATATCATTTTCTTTCCTACTATTATAAAGTTCTCTTTTCGAGTAATAATACTCTTTTTTTAGCTCAACATCTTCATCTATTGCATGATATTCTTCTTGCAATGCTCTAAGGACCGAAACCAAGTCTTCTGTTCTGTATTTTATAACTTTATATGTGTTTATTAAATCATCATTTATATCATTTATTACAGCTTTTTTCATATTTGGATAATTGTTTATAAGCCAAAACAAAACTGCTCCACTACCCACAAAAGGCTCAATATATACAAAGTCTTCTTTTATTAAATCATAAGGTAAAACTTTCTCAATATCCGTAATGAGCTGAGTTTTTCCTCCAGCCCATTTCAAAAAAGGTTTAGCCACAATATTTTCTTTCATTTCAAATTTTCAATATTATTCTCCAAATTTACAACAAATTGTTCAGACTTATTTCTTAAAAGTCTAAAACATATAAAAACTTAGCCCATTCCATATCTTGTGTATGGCGTTACGTCTAAACTGGCAAACTCGCCTTCTTTGTATTTAAAATACCCAGCCATGGCAATCATTGCGGCGTTGTCGGTGGTGAACTCAAAAGCTGGCACAAAAAGATTCCACGAATGCTCTTGGGCAATTTCTTGCAAGCTACTGCGTAGTCCCGAATTTGCCGACACTCCTCCCGACACAGCAATTTCCGAAATTCCTAAATCTTTTGCCGCTATTACCAATTTGGAAGTGAGCGAATTTATAATAGCATTCTGAATAGAAGCTGCCAAATCGGCTCTGTTTTCTTCTATAAAATTGGGGTTTTCTTTAATTCTATCTCTTAAAAAATATAAAAATGATGTTTTTAAACCCGAAAAGCTAAAATCGTATGCTGGAAGCCTTGCTTCGGAAAATTTAAAAACTTCTGCATTTCCTTCTTGGGCTAATTTATCAATTATTGGACCGCCCGGATAGGGCAATCCCATTGTCTTTGCAGCCTTGTCGAAAGTTTCGCCAGCGGCATCGTCTATAGTTTTTCCGATAATTTCAAAATCGCTATAACTCTTTACTAACAAAATTTGTGAATGACCACCCGAAGCTGTTAAACATAAAAAAGGAAAGTTTGGCACATTTTTTTCTTCTCCTTTAATTTTGATGAAATGTGCCAATACATGTGCCTGAAGATGGTCAACCTCTACCAATGGGACTTTGAGCGACATTGCCAACGATTTTGCAAAGCTCACGCCCACCAAAAGAGAACCTAATAATCCGGGTCCACGCGTAAAAGCTATGGCATCAATTTGACTTTTTGTTATCTTTGCATGTTTTAAAGCTGTGTCTATGACTGGAATAATATTTTGTAAATGTGAACGCGATGCCAATTCTGGCACAACACCCCCATATTGCTGGTGTACAGACTGCCCCGCAATTACGTTTGACAACATTTTGTTGCCATGCAAGACAGCTGCTGAAGTGTCATCGCAAGAAGATTCAATGCCTAAAATATAAATACTCATAAATAAATCGATTTGAAACGCAAAATTATCAAAATAATCAAAAGAACGCTAATGTGGACAACCATTTCTTTGGTTTCGCTACTGCTTTTGCTAATTATTTTGATACAAATCCCTGCGGTGCAAACATTGGTGGCAAAAGCTGTCGCTAAACATTATAGCAAAGAATTGGGAGTGGAAATTAAAATCGAAAAAATTCACCTATCTCCTTTTTTAGAATTTAGTGCCACAAATGTGGAAATTAAAGACCAAAAAGATAGTTGTTTGTTGGCAAGTAAAAAAATATTTGCCTTTGTTGACAAGCTTTCTCTAAAGGATAAAGAACTAAAACTCAAATCGATAAGTATTTTTGAACCACAAATTAATATGGCGAAATATAGAGATGAAGCCTATTATAATTTTCAATTTCTATTGGACTATTTTAGTAGCGACAAAAAGGAAGAAAAGTCAAACAAATGGTCCATGAGTCTGTCTAATTTAAGTCTAAGATCTGCAAAAATAAATTTCACCAACCATAATAAAGCAGAAAATATAATACACAATGTGGATTTCAACAATATAAAAGTTTCGCATCTAAATGTTGATATTTCGGATTTTTCTATGAAAGACGATGAGATACAACTTGCTCTAAACAACTTCTCTTTTTTGGAAAAAAGTGGATTTTGGCTAAAAAGTCTCAACTCTTTTGTAAAATATTCCAGCAGTGGAATTAGCCTCCAAAACAGTAGAGTTGAAACATCTAAGTCGCAGATAAAATTTGATTTGAGACTATCTTATAAATCAACGGCAGATTTTGAAAATTTTATGGAAGATGTTCTCTTTGATGTGAAGGTGAAATCTTCGCATATAAACACCAACGACCTAAGTTATTTTATAAAAGACTCTTATCCGTTTAACAATATTGTAAACTTCCAACTTGATGCCAAAGGCAGTGTCAACAACCTGATTATCAATAACATAATATTCAGCACACTAAACAACACCAATCTTTACGCCAATGCCAATATTAAAGGATTGCCCGATATTGAAAAGAGTAATTTCAAGGTAGAAATTCACCAGTTTAACACCAATATTCAGGATATTCAAAAAATAAAATTGCCAAATAATAAGAGTATTAAAACCCCCAGCTCACTATCTAATTTCGGAAAAATATCGTCAAATGGTAGTATTATTGGCAATATTAACGACTTTGTAGCCGATATGGATTTCTTCTCCAATGCTGGCGATATTAGTACTTTTTTGAGGGTACAAAAACTGAAAAACACATATGCCTATGAGGGCAATATTAAGACACAAGATTTTAACCCCTCACTATTTTCCAACGATCTAAAAGATTTAACAAGCATCAGCCTAAATAGCAGTGTAAAAGGCTCTGGAACAAATCTGAAAAATGCAAACCTTAAACTAAACGGCGAAATTTCGGAAATTGTCCACCAAAAACACAAAGGATTGAATAACATTAATCTGCATGCTCACTACAACAAAGGTCAATGGGACGCACAAGTGGACATTAAAGACCCAAATTTGGATTTGGAGCTAAACAGCACTGGAAGCATCAAAAAAGATGAAGAAAGAATAGCTCTTAATGGTCAAATTTATAATTTCAATATCAGTCATTTTAATTTTTGGAAAAAGGATAAAATCACAAGTCTGAAAACCTCTTTCCAAGCTGATATTAGTGGCTTTAACCCCGACGAAATGCTGGGAACTGTTAACTTAAACAGACTTGTTTACACCGAAAATAATAAAGATTTCAAATTATCATATCTCAAATTAGAATCCACATTAGACTTCCTTGGCATGAAGAATATCGACCTGAATTCCGACTGGATTAACGCCGAAATTGCAGGTAGATTTTTAATTTCAGATATTGGAGATATTGTAAACAATATTTTGGAAAAATATGTTCCAAGCCTCATTGATGAAGAGGGAGAAACGCTTGTACAAAACCAAAAAACCAACAAGAAACAAAACAAAGATGAAACAGTTTTAGAACAAAATAGGTATTTGAGTTTTGACATCTTCTTGCACGATGCAAAATCGTTGATGGAAATTTTTGCTCCCAAGGTACAATTGGCTAATAATAGCTTTGTTAATGGATTTATGAGTGCCAAGAACAAAAGTATTATAGCCAATGCCAATAGCGACTTTTTGAAGATTCCTGGAGTAGAAATATCAAAGCTAAACCTCAATGCCAATACGGGCGAAAAACTTGAAGTAGAGCTTGTTTGCGACACCATATTTTTGAGCAGAAAAGAGAATGTGTTTCTGAACAAATTTCAAGTTGATGGCAAATTGCTTAGCGATAATATTGATTTTGATATTAAATGGGATGGTTCCAATAATGAAAATGAAAACAGAGCCGATATTAATGGAAATGCCGTAATCAAAAGTAAAGATATTTTTAAGCTTAGCTTCAACGCATCCGACATCTTGATTAACGACTCTTTGTGGAGGATTAGAAGAGGAGGAAATATCTTAATTAGCAAAGATGAATATGCCTTTGAAAAGCTATATATCGGCAAAAAAGATAAGCATATAGAAATTGATGGAATAGTTTCCAAAACTCCAGATAAAACTTTGGAGATAAAATTAAAAAACATCGATTTATATGAAGCTGAGCCTCTTACTATGCTACGCCAATTTGACCTTTACGGCATTGCCAATGGAAAATTGGAATTAAATGACATCTTCGGAAATATTAGTTTTATTTCCAATGTGAATATTCAAAAGTTTGGGCTTAATGGTCAACGATTGGGAGATGCCGAATTAGTTTCTGTTTGGGACAATCGCAAAAATGGACTATTTTTAAATGTGGAGGTCATAAGCAGAGGCAATGTTGGCGAAGCTCGTCCGGTGCAAATTCAAGGCTACTACTACCCTGCCCGCGATACCATCGACCTTGTGGCTAATGCCGAAAGATTTAGGCTAAAAACCATAGAGAAATATTTGAGCGTTATAATGTATAAATTTGATGGCTATGCATCTGGCAAAATAAACATTTTTGGCACTCTTAAAACACCACAAATTGCCGGCGACATCAAGCTTATGCGTACCGAAATTGGTATAAATGAACTAAATACCGTTTACACAACGAACCACCATCTAAGATTGGAAAAAGATAAAATCGTTTTCAAAGATCTAGAAGTCTTCGATTCCGAATCAAATATGGGAGTTATAAATGGAATAATAACACATAATAATTTCAAAAATTTCTATGTTGACATTTCCCTTTTGGCAAACAATTTAATGGCATTAAACACCAACCAAAGCCATAATGATATGTTTTATGGTAAAGTTTTTGGCAGCGGCTTGATAGAAATAAAAGGTCCGGGCGACAATATTGTAATTAGTGCACAAATGACTTCCGACAAAAATACTGAAATGTTTATCCCAGTCTCCTTTGCCACCACAGTTTCCGAACAATCATACATCAGGTTTGTAAATCCAAAAGATAAAACTGATATTGCCGAAAACATCGAAACAAAAGTTTCCTCTTCGGGCATTCAAATGAATTTCTTGGTAAATGTTACACCCGATGCCAAATTTACAATATTTTTAGATCCCTCAACTGGTGGTACACTAAAAGGAAGCGGAAACGGTACCATACGCTTGGAAGTGAATACCAACGGCGAATTTGATATGTATGGACTATACTCCATTACCGAAGGTGAGTATCAAATGGTTTTGAAAGATGTTATTACAAAAAAATTCACCATAGAAGATGGCGGAACAGTTAGCTGGAACGGCAGTCCTGTGGATGCAGATATTAACCTAAAGGCTATTTACAGAACAAGAGCTTCTGTGCAATCGCTGATGGGTGCCGACTCCACTTCACAGTTTAGTAGCACCGCTGCCACTTCGAGACGAATACCAGTAAACAGTGAACTATATCTTTCAGGAAAATTGATGAACCCCGATGTGCGTTTTGGAGTTTCGCTACCCACTGCCGACAACACCACAAAAACTATTTTCTACAACCTATTAGACACCACCAACAGCCATAGCATGGTGCGACAAACATTTTCACTTTTGATGTTAGGACGATTTGAACCCGAAAATGCAATGTATGGCGGCGATATGAGTGCCGACCTAGAATCTTCAACCATGAATATGCTCACAAGTCAACTTAGTAGCTTTATTTCTCAATACAGTAAAAACCTTGATATTGGTGTTAATTACAGCAAAGGAGACGACACTTATAGCGAAGAGTTGCAGATGAATTTCTCTACAGAACTTTTCAATGAAAAGCTAATCATTGACGGAAATTTGGGTGTGGGCGGACAAAATGTTTATCAACAAAACACAAACCAAATTGTTGGTGATGTTAAAATTGAGTACAAAATCACCAATGACGGTCGCATTAGAGCCAAAGCCTTTAACGAACAAAATATGAACGAATTTACAAATATAAATGCGCCATACACTCAAGGTGTGGCAATTGTTCTTCGTCAAGATTTTGATAATTTTAAAGATTTGTTTAGATTTGTAAAACGAAAAAAGAAAAGATAAGATATGAAAACCATTTTAATTACAGGAGCAACAAGCGGAATAGGTCGTGCCACAGCAATAGCCATGGCAAACGACAATAACAGACTGATTATCACCGGTCGTAGAGAAGAGCGTCTTAAAGAATTGGCACACGAAATTCAGGTAAAATTCAAATCTGAAGTTTTAATACTTTGTTTTGATGTTAGAGACAAAGAGGCTGTTAAAAATGCCATAAACTCCATTCCCAAAGAGTGGAAAAACATAGATGTTTTGGTAAACAATGCTGGCTTAGCCCTCGGTTTCGAACCTATTCAAGAAGGCAGCATCGAAGATTGGGACAATATGATTGACAGCAATGTTAAAGGACTTTTATATGTTTCGCACCACGTAATTCCTTTAATGATTGAGCAAAACTCTGGACATATAATCAATATTGGATCCATTGCTGGTAAAGAGGTTTACCCCGGAGGAAACGTTTATTGTGCCACCAAGCACGCCGTTGAAGCCATTACAAAAGCCATGAGAATGGATTTGGTAAAACACAACATAAAAGTTTCGCAAGTGGCACCAGCAGCCACAGAAACAGAGTTTTCTATTGTTAGATATCACGGCGACGAAAAACGTGCCAAAGACACCTACAAAGGCTACAAACCACTTGTGGGAGAAGATATTGCCAATGTGATAAAATTTATGATAGAACAGCCTCCACACGTTTGTATAAACGACGTTTTTGTGGCACCCACAGCACAAGCTAGTGCCACTGTGTGGAACAAAAAATTGTAATATGAGAGAGGACTTTTTGCATCATGTTTGGAAATTTCAACTTTTCAACTTCTACGACTTAAAAACAACTGAGGGTCATGAGGTTAGAACAATAAGTCCGGGAATACACAACCTTGATGCAGGTCCTGATTTTTTGAATGCAAGAATAGAAATTGACGGCATTCAGTGGATTGGAAATGTAGAAATTCATGTAAACAAATCCGACTGGCTTAAACATGGACACCAAAATGATGATGCATACAACAATCTCATTTTACACCTTGTTTATAACGATGACTATGCCGAAATTGAACAGTTGAAAAACAGCCACACAATCTCATTAAAAGATAGGATAAATGAAGATATTTATCAACGATACCTTAAATTCCTAAATAGTAATTTGTGGATTCCTTGTGCCAACTTCATTGACGGCATTGACAGGCTTAATCTCGAAATGTGGATAGACAGAATGATGGTGGAAAAATTGGAACTTAAAAGCGAAAGCATTCTAAAATCCTTAGAGAAAAACACCTTCAATTGGGAACAATCATTTTATAAGTTTTTGGCCTCAAATTTTGGTTTTAAAGTGAATGGTTTAGCCTTTGAAATGTTAGCCGATTCTCTCCCATTTATAAATATTCTAAAGCATAAAAGCAACATCTTACAAATAGAAGCTATGCTGTACGGGCAAGCTGGGATGCTCAACGACGATTTTGAAGATGAATATCCTAATTTACTAAAAAGGGAATATAAGTTTTTGCAAAATAAATTCCAGTTAAAACCCATAAACGAAACTGCTTGGAATTGGGCTCGCCTGCGACCACAAAATTTTCCCACAATAAGAATTTCGCAATTTGCCACTCTGATATACAACAACAATTCACTCTTTTCAGAACTGATTTTTGCCAAATCATTGGACGAAATTCGGAAAGTATTGAATATATCTACTTCCAAATATTGGGAAAATCACTATCAATTCGATAAAGAGAGCAAGTTTAGAAGTAAAAAACTTGGCAAACAAAGCATTGACTTACTGACAATTAACACCATTTTACCTTTTAAATTTCTTTATGGCAAAATTCATAATAACAAAGAACTTACCAACAATGCCTTGCAAATTTTAGAAGCTCTACCCAGCGAAAAAAATCATATTATAAAAGGTTTTGAAAGTTTAGGAGTGGTCTCTAATTCTGCCTTTAGAAGTCAAGCTTTAATTCACCTAAAGAAATTTTATTGCGACAAGAAAAGATGTCTTCAGTGCGGTATTGGCAATAGGCTTTTGAAAGAATAAGCGAAGGAAAAAAGAGAAGAGAGAAAAGATTAAAGATTAGAGATTAGTTTTAAAAATAAAAAAAGTCAAGTATAAAACTCGACTTAAGTTGTGAGAGCAGACAGCACTCCTTTCTCACATAAAATTCAATAAAAAAATCTACCTAATGCTAAACTAGGTAGAGTATATATTTTGGCGATAAATATCTAATTTAAGAAAGCTTTGGGCTAATATAAATTAGAATTTTTTATCATTAATATCGTCTGATACTGTTAAGCGTTTGCGACCTTTTGCACGGCGAGCAGCTAAAACTTTACGACCATTTGCACTCTCCATTCTTTTGCGGAATCCGTGTTTGTTTCTTCTTTTTCTGTTAGATGGTTGATATGTTCTTTTCATTTCTCTTATTTTTTAGGACTGCAAAATTAATGTAATTATTTTAATTAACCAAATTTATCTCGCTGTTTTTCAACACAATTTTGTGAACAGAGACAGTGCTACCCATAACACGCTCACTCACAGCAATTTAATACATTGTCGTGGTTAAAATAATTCAACCACGACAATGTAAATTATCTATCATTATGATTTATAAAAGGGGAGTTTAACAGTTACAGCTTTTAGGAGTTTGCCTCTTACTACAATATATATTTCTGTATCTGCTTTTGCCATCTCTCTTTTCACATAGCCCAGTCCAATGGATTTACCCACCGATGGACCTTGTGTACCCGATGTTACATTTCCAATTATGTTTCCATCAGCATCGGCAATTTCGTATCCATGACGTGGAATACCTCTATCAATCATTTCAAAGCCTACCAATCTTTTCTCCACACCATTTGCCTTCAAATCTTCATGATATTTTCTATTTACAAACTGGTTGTTTTCCGTAAATTTCGTAATCCAGCCTAAACCAGCTTCAATGGGCGAAGTTGTATCATCAATATCATTTCCGTACAAGCAAAATCCCATTTCCAGCCTCAAAGTATCTCTTGATGCCAGTCCTACAGGCTTGATATCAAACTCTTTTCCTGCTTCAAAAACGGCATCCCAAATTTTGTCGGCATCTTCATTTTTGAAGTAAATTTCACAACCAGCTTCGCCGGTATATCCAGTTATGGAGAACAAAACATTGTCAATACCTGCAAAATTTATATACTTAAAAGTGTAATATTTCATCTCCTCCACTGGCTCATTGGTGAGCTTTTTCACCGTTGCCATTGCCAATGGTCCTTGAATTGCTAAAATGGAATAGTTGTCAGATTCATTAACTATTTCGGCACCAATATTTTTATTATTTTCTTGAAGCCAATTGTAATCCTTTTCGATATTTGACGCATTAACCACCAAAAGGTAAGATTCTGGATTGATTTGGTAAATTAAAAAGTCGTCAACAATTCCACCTTTGTCGTTGGGAAAGCAGGAGTATTGAACTTTGCCATCGCTAATTAGGGCTAAATCGTTGGAAGTAACGTACTGAACAAGCTCAAAAGCTTTTGGTCCATTTACGTAAATAAGTCCCATATGCGAAACGTCAAAAACCCCAACTTTTGCTCTAACGTGTTGATGTTCTGCCACTAAGCCTTCATACTGTATGGGCATATTAAATCCGGCAAAAGGAGCTAATTTTGCACCTAATGCCTCATGCTTTGAATAAAAAACAGTTTGTTTCATCTTGTAATTTGTTTGATTTTTATTTTTGCACAAAGTTAAGAATTAAAATTAAAAAACTACAGTTAGCATAAAGATAAAAGGAGAAAGTACTGAGTTTTGAGTTTTGAGTTTTTAGTTAGTGCTTTCATTATTAACAATGTAGTTCTCAAAGTCTCAAATTTCCAAGTTTAGCGCCCAGCCGAGCCACAACTGCTGGAACCACAAAGGCACAAAGGAGGCACCAAGGTACAGAGGAAGCTTTCTTAGGAATTTTACTGATTGTATTGCATACAATTAGTATATACATATAAGGAAAAAATATAATAGAGCTGTTTTTATATTTTGAGGTTTGTGTTCTATTATATTTTTCCACCTATATGTATTATTTTGTCTTTGACAAAATAAATTTCAAAAATTACGGTTTTGGCTGTGTTATCTGCATTTTTTGTCGGAGACAAAAAATATTCTTTAGCGTATGCAACACCTCCGTGTCCTTGGTGAATTCTCCGTGTCTCCGTGGTTATAAAACAAACAAGTTTCGGGGTTTCTAAATTTCAAAGTTTTCAAATCTATTATATCTCATCTATTATCTAAAAACTTTCTCCTCATCAGTCCTTTACACAGCGAACTGAGAAACTAAAATCTTTATGGATATCATATCTACCTACACTGTTTTTGTTATGCCAAATATCTCTGCTGTATGCATCATCTTCCCAATGCTCATACTCGTTTGCTGTCCACCAATGACCTACATTTTCTGTGTGGAATTTACCAAAAGCTAAGCAACTACCCGGAAGAGCTGCAAAGTCATATTTATCACTGCCATTACCACCCTCTTCCCAGCCCTCTTTTGATTTCAACAATACAGCTGCATTGTCTTCACCTCCCACAAAATCAGTCAGTTGTGTCCACTCATCATCAGTGGGCAGGTGCCAACCTGTGGGACAAGCTGTTTGGGCTGCTGTCCAATTGTACAAAGTGCCATAAGTTTTATAAGTTGAACTTGCTTTGGCAGCCTTAATTTCCGTACCTTCATATCCTAAAACATGATAATAAGGTTCTACACCCGATGCTAAACCGGGATCAGATGCAAGGGGCATATATCTTAAATTTTCTGCCATCCAAACTTGCTCCCCAATTTTCACTATCTTATAGACATTACCATCACGGTCGTCCTTGAATTTACCCTTTATATCATCACTTGCCGATGAATTTAGGGTCTTATTTCCATAAATTTTAGGACCAACAAAAACGAGCGATACACTAAAAAGTGCAATTAATATTAATTTTGACTTCATAATTTATTAAATTAGAACAACAATATATTTACTACAAAAAACTTACAATATTATAATTTTCAAGTTAATTAAGCTTTATCCTTTGTCCAATATTTAGAATTGAGTTTTCGTTTATGCTATTTAGTTCGCAAAGCTGTTTTACACTTTTTCCATATCTTCGTGAAATGGCATAAAGAGAATCTCCTTTTTTAACAATATGAATTTCAGGAGTACTGCTGGAGGCACTTGGGGCTATTTCATGCTCTGTTTCTGAGTGTTCATCATCACTTTCTATATCTACAATATTTTGATAAATTGGCCTATTGGAAATTCTGAAAGTCTTTCTATTTAGGATTAAAGTATCAGTTTTTAGGTCGAAATTATCAAAATCTAAAATGTGCATGGGGTGAAAAGCAACGCCCAAATATCTGGTTTCGAAGTGTAAATGCTCGGTGGTGGCTCTTCCTGTTCTGCCACCCAAACCAAGGGGTTCGCCAGCTTTTACTTTCTGATTTACAGCCACCAAAATTTCAGAAAAATGAGAATATACCGTCTCCAAGCCGTTATAGTGTCGCACCACAACAATTTTTCCGTATCCGCTGTATGTCTTTGCCATTCTCACAACACCATCAAAAGCAGACACCACAGTATCGCCTTTTTGAAGCTTTATATCCAATCCAGAATGAGTTCTTCGCCCCCGTTGACCAAAATTTGAAATCATTTTTCCTTCAAAAGGAAAGACAAATCTACTACTATCGTTTACTAAAACCAAAATTGTATCAATGGTAGAAATACTGGCTGGGTTGATTCTAACATGGTCATTATTCCATGTTTCGTAAATGTTTGTACAAGGAATTTCATCTTCCGAAATTGAAATTGGCACAAGAAAATCTGTAAGTTCGTCCTGATTTTGAACTAAATTTGAGTCCAATAATAAGCTATCATTTTGGACAAGCGCAAGACTTTCATCGACGATATTCTCCTGAGCAACAAGTGATTCCACTGTAAAAAGCAACAAACTTAGGACTAATATTTTTCCAATTATAAGTTTCATAATAAAATTACATAAGCAACAAAAGTAATTTAAAGCTTTATAAATCCACCCAAAATGGGGTCTTTTTAACATTTATTGTTAAAATTTCAAGCCTTATTTTTACAAATGAGAGTTTTTTCTTCAAAAAGTATAATTTTTATCGGCTTTTTTGCATAATAAACTTCTCATTCTTATCTACTTAAGTATTATTAATATTGATATAATACCGATTGGGAAAATATTATAGTCCAATTTTCGTCCCGACATCTATCGCAACTCAATTGTTCTATATATTTAAACCATCGGCATTTACCATTGTAAAATAATAAAATAGATTGGACTATTTTATTATAACAATTGGTATAAGATAAAAAAGTGTAATTTTGTAGCATTATTTAATTAGATATGTCAAATTCAAACTTTATAGATTACGTAAAAATATTTTTCCGCTCGGGTAAGGGCGGTGCTGGTTCTGCTCACTTGGCTCG
>JAAYKF010000140.1 GCA_012522535.1 Bacteroidales bacterium | reverse complement strand
GCAATTAATTGGTGGAAAATTGCTTTGTCATCAATGGCTTTGTGCGACCAAACTAAACGCAAATCGCGAGGTAGGGTGCTACGAACCATGTCAAACATATGGTTTACACGGCTTGTGTCTTTAGATTGTGAAATACCCACCACAGGACCGCTTTGTGCAAATCCTTCTTGGGTATAACTTGGTCGCAAATAGTAATAAAGTGGATGCTCTTTTTTATATCTCTCCTCTTCATCTATTATTGGTAAGTCTTCACCATCTTGCTCTACAACTTCTGCCACTTGGGGAGCCTCTTCAGCTTCCACAACCTCTTCGGCATCTTCGCCTTGCTCAATATCTTCAGCAACAAGCTCTTCGTCCTCCTCAATACCTCCTAAACCAGAAAATATTTGAGCCAATTTTCTATCAGCTTCTTCAATAACAGAATGTATCTCCGAAAATTCATAAGTTCTCCAGAACTCTAAGTTGGCTGTACCTTGTAAAAGTTTACGAACACGCTCGGGCTCTTTAATGCCAGGTAGTTCAATAAGGATTCTTCCCGATTGACTCATTAGCTGAATATTGGGCTGAGCCACACCAAAACGGTCGATACGAGTACGTAAAATTTGATATGTACGTTCAACGGCACTATTGGTCTCTTCGCGCAACTCATTTATAACCTCTTCGTTGGTTGAATTGGTTTTTACTCTATCTATATTTAATGAGAAAATAGAAGCTAACTTTCCATTGGGAGCCACCTCTTTGTACGCTTGATTGAAAAGAGTTAAAAAGTCAGTTTGAGATTTTTTATATCTCTCGCTGGCTAACTCCATGGCACTAACAAACATTGGATCTTTGGCGTTTTTACCTGCCAAAGCAATAACAATGTCAGGAATGGAAATTTCCATCGTAACGTTCATACCGCCCTTTAGGTCAAGACCTAAGTTTAACTCCTTCTCTTTACATTCGCGATAAGTATATTTTCTTAACCACAAGAAATTGTAAATCTCTTCGCTAGCCATAGAGTCAATATAATATGTCTCACGTGTTTTGTACAATGAGTCAAGATAAAATTGCTCTTTAAAAACGTCGCCATCAGCCATTTCAACCGCCATAGCTCTAACGTCTTCGTTCATGGCATAGGCCTTAGCATCTTTCTCTACTTGGCGTGTACATAAAGTAAACGACAGTTGGAAAATTGATACTGCCATGAGTAAAATGGCGAAAAATTTAATAGTACCTTTGTTTTGCATATACGTAATAGTTTGATTATTAGGTTTTTGTATGTTTAAATTATATGTTTTTACATTTTAGCCTGCAAATTTAGAATAATATGTTCAATTTACCAATTTTTAATTGATAAATTATTGTAATTATTGAGCTTTCAGTGGTATAAGTTTCTCCAATGAGCTGCAATATTATTTACGTAGTTCAAACTTTTCGCCTAAATAGACCCTTCTAACATGTTCGTCGGAGGCCAAATCTTCCGCTGTGCCAGACTTTAAAATTGAACCTTCAAAAAGTAAATAAGCCCTGTCGGTGATGCTCAATGTTTCGTGAACATTGTGGTCGGTGATGAGTATTCCAATATTTTTTTGCTTTAGCTTTGCTACAATAGACTGGATATCCTCCACAGCAATGGGGTCAACGCCGGCAAATGGTTCGTCTAAAAGAATAAATTTGGGGTCAACAGCCAAAGAACGTGCTATTTCTGTCCTACGGCGTTCGCCACCCGATAGCTGAATCCCTTTACTTTTTCTAATCTTCTGTAAACCAAACTCTTCTATCAAGCTTTCTAAATGCTCTTTTTGCTCGGCTTTGCTCTTATTTGTAAATTCTAAAACACCTTTGATATTATCTTCCACACTCAGATGTCTGAAAACTGATGCCTCCTGTGCCAAGTAGCCAATGCCCATCTGTGCACGCTTATACATGGGTAGCTTGGTGATATTAATATCGTCCAAAAAAACTTCACCCGAAAGTGGTTTTATTAAACCAACCATCATATAAAATGATGTGGTTTTGCCAGCTCCATTGGGACCCAAAAGTCCTACAATTTCACCCTGTTCCACCTCAATACTAACATCACGCACAACCATGCGCTGCTTGTATTTCTTGAAAATGCTTTTTGTATAAAGTCGAGACATAGTTTTGCAAAATTAGCAATTTTATAATTAAATGAGAAAAATATAATAAAATCTCACAATTAAATTAGACCCTCTTTCAAAATATCATGCAGGTGTATAACACCCACATACTTGTCGCCCTCACAAACCAAAATACCTGTAATACTATTTGTTCTCATTATTTCTAATGCCCTGATGGCAAGTTCAGTAGATTGTATGGTTTTGGGATTTAAACTCATTATTTCTGATGCTTTTATACCTTCAAAGTTTTCATTTTTCTGCATCATTCTTCTCAAGTCACCGTCGGTAATAATGCCCTCTATTTTGTCGTTTTCAACCACTGCTGTTAAACCCAAACGACTTTGAGATATTTCAATAATCACAGTTTTAATATCGTCATTGGGCACTACGCTGGGCTTCTCGTTGTTTATAATCAAGTCGCTGCAACGCAAATAAAGTTTTTTGCCCAACGATCCTCCGGGGTGGAATTTAGCAAAATCGGAGGAGGTAAATCCCCTCATCTCCAAAAGACAAACCGCCAGAGCATCGCCCATTACAAGCTGTGCAGTGGTGCTTGATGTGGGGGCCAAATTGTTGGGACAAGCCTCTTTGGGTACTGAAGAATTTATGACATAATCAGCCTGTTTAGCAAGAAATGAATCCATATTACCAGTTAAACCAATAAGCCTGTTACCAGACATTTTTATTAGAGGTATTAAAACTGTAATCTCAGGTGTATTGCCACTTTTGGATATGCAAAGAACAATGTCATCTTTCAAAATAATTCCCAAATCACCGTGAATAGCGTCTGCTGCATGCATAAAAATTGATGGTGTTCCAGTGGAATTTAGAGTAGCAACTATCTTTTGAGCAATATTGGCACTTTTGCCAATTCCAGTAACAATCAATCTGCCCTTGCAATGATAAATTTCTTGAACAAGCTTAGCAAAATTGTCGTCAATATATTTTTCCAATTCGCTTATAGCTTCAGCTTCATTGCGAATGGTGTCCATGGCTATGTTTTTTATATTTTGAATTTCCATACTGCAAATTTATACATTATATTAAGCTAAAGGCTCTTTATTTGAAATGTTTTTTAATAAATCATCAAATTTATACATTATTGCAATTGGTATAAAGCAAACCTGCAAGGTCTTCCCGCCCTTGTAGGTTTAAAGGTAAAGGAATAAAGCCTCCAATTGTTAACAAATATACCAAAAAAACATAAAAAACAATATTGGTTTTGAAAAAAAACTTACCTTTGTTGCAAAATTTTAATTATTTAATCAGTTTATCATGAAAAATGAAGAAATGAGATTCGACACCACGCTTATTCACGGCGGTGAACATGTCGATCCTTATGGCAGTGCCACAGTTCCAATTTATCAAACATCAACTTTTGGATTCAAAAGTGCCGATCATGGTGCATCTTGTTTTGCAGGCGAAGATGATGGTTATATTTACACACGAATCGGAAATCCCACCGTTACAGCCTTAGAAAAAATTGTTGCAAAATTGGAAAAAGCTTATGGTGGTATTGCAGTATGTTCTGGAATGGCAGCTGTTAACACTATCTATATGGGACTCTTAAATCAGGGCGACCATATGATTGGCTCTGAAGCAGTTTATGGACCATCAAGAGTGGTGATGGAAAAACAGTGGTCGAGATTTGGTGTAGAAGCCACTTTTGTTGACACCTCTGATATTGAGAAGGTTAAACAAGCAATCAAGCCTAATACAAAAGTTCTTTACATCGAAACTCCAGCAAATCCCACAATGTGCATCACCGACCTGAAAGCATGTGTGGAATTGGCTCATCAACATGGAATTTTAGTAGTGGTTGATAATACATTCTCCAGCCCAGTTCTACAAAGACCCATAGAATTTGGAGTTGACGTGGTTTTTCATTCAATGACGAAATTTATTAACGGACACGCCGACATCGTAGCTGGAATAGTTCTGGCAAAAGATAAAGAGGTTTATACCAAACTTCGTGATATTATGGTAGGCGTTGGCTTCAATATGGACCCAACACAAGCATACATGGTGCTAAGAGGTCTTAAGACTCTTACTATTCGTGTAAATCACCAGCAAGAAAGTGCAAAAAAAGTAGCCGAATGGCTAGAAAATCACCCCAAAATTGAGTGGGTGAAATATCCAGGACTTAAATCTCATCCCCATTACGAATTGGCAAAACAACAAATGGACGGACCCGGCTCCATGCTTAGCTTCGAGCTAAAAGGTGGATTAGAAGCTGGTAAAGTTTTGATGAATAATGTGAAATTAGCCATGCTGGCTGTATCATTGGGTGGAGTTGAATCTCTAATCCAGCACCCTGCATCTATGACGCACGCTAAAATGGATAGAGAATCTAAACTTAAAGCTGGAATATCTGATGGCCTTGTGAGATTTGCAGTGGGAATTGAAGATGTAAACGATATTATAGAAGACCTAGCACAAGCATTGGAAAAAGTGTAATAACTCAAAATTTTAATACTAAAAGGCTATCCAAATTCGGGTGGCCTTTTTTTATATCTGATTACAAATTGATATAATCCCGTAAGGGATTAATTATTTGTAGTATAAAATGTATCAGCACAATACTCGTCTCCTATGAGGCGAAATCTTGTTATTACTAAATCTTGCCGAATGATTGTTTTATCGAAATAACCTGCAAGGTCTTCCCATCCTTGTAAGTTTAAAGCTAAAATAGCAAATAGAAACTTTCCAAGTTCATTGTTTATCCTAACTGCCACCGCTGAAACCACAAAGATAACTTCAAGATGAACCACAAAGGCACAAAGAAGGCACCAAGGCACAGAGGATTTTGTATTCCAAGAATTTTACGAATTGTATTGCAATACAATTCGTAAACACATATAAGGAGAAAATATAATAGAACACAAACGTCAAAATACAAAATCAGTTCTACTCTATTTTTTCTTTATATGTTTTATTTTGTCTTTGACAAAATAAAATTCCAAAAAACATATTTATCCAGATTTCTGTGTTTTTTGTCTTTGACAAAAAAAAAGTAATTGGCATAGACGACTCCTCCGTGTCCTCTGTGAATCCTCCGAGTCTCCGTGGTTGAAAAAAGCTTTCAAGGTTTCAAGATTTCCAAGTTTCAAGCTTTATAAATCTATAATCTTTCATCTCTCATCTCTCATCTCTCATCTCTCATCTCTCATCTAAAAACTCACGCTAATTAATCATCAGATTTCGGACCATAGGCCAAATCGCCAGCATCGCCCAATCCGGGTACTATATACGCCTGTGCCGTAAGCTCATCATCCACTGCAGCGGTCCACAAAGTATATTTATAAGAGCTAAGCTGACGCTTTAAATACTCAATACCCTCCACACTCGAAATTGCCGAAACTATGTGAATGTGTTTGGGACGACCATTATGCCTTACAATATCTTTTATGGTAAGGGCAACAGACTGACCAGTGGCCAAAATAGGGTCGGTGAGGATGAAAATTCTATCTTCAAGACAGGGACCAGACATATAATCAATCTTAATCTCAAATGAACCATCATTGTAGTACCTCCTAAAGGCAGAAATAAAGGCATTTTCAGCCTTGTCAAAATAGTTCAACATACCTTGATGCATGGGCAAACCAGCTCTGAGAATTACACCCAAAACAGGCTCTTCAGCAGTAACCGACATGGGCGAAATACCCAAAGGAGTCTGAACTTCAACGTCCTTATATGTAAAAGTTTTACTTATTTCATAAGCGAAAATCTCACCAAGTCTTTCAAGATTTCTGCGAAAACGCATACTGTCAACTTGAATTGTTTCGCAACGAATTTCAGATAAAAAATTGTTTAAAATTGTATTGTTTCTCCCTAAATCTTTTAGCATGTCTTTCTGTTTTGATCTTCAAAAGTAAGGCAAAAAATTAATATAGTCAAATCTTGAATAAATAAAATATCCATATATGTAAGTTGTCTTCGGATTAATGTTTTGATATTCAATGTGATACCCCTTTGCTTATAGGTTTTTATATCTAAATTTATAAGCTAATTTTGCTAAAATACTTCCTTTTTTAGCAAAACAAATTTCAGAATAATACTTAGCATCAGCTCCAAAACTTGAATAAAATCTTGCCAAATTATCATTGTTTGAACCACAAAATAAAAATTGCATATCTCTATTTGAGTTTTTTTCAAAGAAATAATTCAGCAATGCGAACATAGCACCCTTTTCACGACCCTCGTCGTTCATACCCGAAAAAAGTAGATAGAAATTTTTCTTATCGAAGACAATAAATATTCCTGCTAAAATTTCATCTTTTTCATTTTTGGCAAAAATTAAATCGGAACTGCCATTTTCTAAACTTTTTTTAGACAATTCTGTAAGATTATTATAGTCGTTTTGGCTATAATTGGCTTGTTTGCCATAAAACGAAGTTCTGAAAATATCTATTAAATTTTCAATTTTACCCCCATGAGAAATTTTCAACTCATAGGATTTACTTTTAGAAATATTCCTTTTTGTGTTTTTTGAAAAACTTGAATAAAGAGTTTCGTAATCTCTATTTAGGGATAAAAAATATGATCTATTTCTCTTTTTGTCATATTGATTATCTTCCCATAAAGTGTTGAGGTTCATAAAAAAAATATGAAATTTTCGTGGTAGTTTTTCCAAAAAATCATTCATTATCTGGCTGCTAAAGCCACTTTTGGAATAAAGTCCCAACTGCGGTGCAAAAAATACAACGGGAACAATATTCAAAAATAATTTTCTCTTTGTGGGCAGGGGTAAAACAGCTTCATAATCGTTTAATACCAATGCTTCCCAGCTATTTTCGCACATTATATCCAAGAAAAATGAGTAGCCAAAATAGTTGCTTTCTGGAGATTCTGAAATACATTCATCCCATTTTACTCTATCTATATCGTTGTTTTTCAGATGTTTAATCATTATGTTGCTCTATTATTTTTTCAAAATTATCAAATTCAGCACTTCCCCTTGCCATGGCATGATTGTGCCAAATAGCCTTTATCGGTTCCAACTCTTTTTTGTGATATGCAATGGTTTTTAAATAGTGATTTACAATTGCCTGATTATCATTTTCATACATCTTGCTCATAGAGCCATCCATAAAAACAAATGGCTGTAAATCAATTTTCAATTGCCTGTTTTTTTCTATATCAAAGGCTGGAAATGTGTGCACTGTGCCGGCTCTATAACCCCATTCTGAATAAAATCCTACCGAAAAATCGCTCTCAAAGCCATTTTCCTCCAAGCTGTTCCAAAGTTCTGGTGATCTAAACCTAATAAAATGTTGACGATTGGATTTCACTTTTTTCTCGATAATATCTTCCAAGCGTTTTTTTTCTATTTCTATTAAACTGTTGTTGTTCAGGGTGTTATAGGATGAGTGTAAGCCGATTTCATGTTTTTTACTCAAGTTTTTCAAAAG
Source organism: Bacteroidales bacterium (assembly GCA_012522535.1). GTDB lineage: Bacteria > Bacteroidota > Bacteroidia > Bacteroidales > WCHB1-69 > JAAYKF01. Next base: position 4,572 of record JAAYKF010000140.1, on the reverse strand, counting down.
ATTTGAATATGATTTTGAGCTGTATAAATTATTATTGTCAAACTTAGATTTATCTGCCACCAAGGCGAAAAAATATGCTTTTATATTGTTTTCATCCAATAGATTTAGAATTTCATCAAATATATCAAAAGGGTCAGCTTGCTTGGCTCTCCAAGTGGAAAATCTTTGCCAAAGTGTGGCGAAATCCAGTTTCAGAGCCAATGCCATGCTACCAAGAAAATGTCGGCTAAGAGTTTTGCCCAAATGTGCAAAGGCAATATCAATATCAAATGTGGGGGTAAAAACGAAAGATTTTACCTTGGTTTTGAACTTAAATCCAAATTCTAACAGTTTGACTTTTAGCTCTTTAATGGCTAAGTCAACAATGGGGCTTTCTAAGATTTTCCTAATATCATTATCATAAATTACCCTTTGGTGCTCATCTATATTTTCTGAAACTTCTTTATCGTGATATAATGTAAGAAAGTAGAAAGTTAGAGCGAAAGGGTCGATGGGAAAATCTCCACTTTGGGTGGCAAAAGGGTAGTTTATTTCATCTTTTAGGTAAAACTTATGTTCAATTTTTTCAAATTTATCCAAAAAAAGAATCTTATGTGGTGAAATTTGAAAAGCTTTATCTATGGCAATATTGGAGTAGTTAATGATGTTTTGGCTTTGCTTTATGTTCTCCTTTGAACTAATGATTTCAAAATCTACACCCCAAAATCTTTCAAATATAATATGACAAATATATTGCAGTCTGGAGCTGTTTTTTTCGCTAAAGATGTATATTTTGTTGTTCATTATCTACTGTATTTCATGCCTTTTTTGTGGCACATTTCTTCAATGAAACTCGTCAAACTCTCAATGTTTTCAAATACAAATTCTTTCTTTTGTAAACTTATTTTATTGAAAATCTCTATTTTCTCTCCAAATTTCTCTTCAAACTTCTTCTCTATTTTTGACATAAAGTTTATAAAATCAGAATAATCTAAATTTGAATTTCCACCGTACAATTCGCTTTCTAAGGATTTTTTTATCCTCTTATTTTCAGGAAATTCAAGATTTACTTCGTCAATTATATCAAAAATTAGCTCAACAATAGCCATTTGAAACTTTATTAATAGATACAAAGATAAGAAAAAAATGAAAGCACAAAACTACAAGCTTAATAGAGAATATATCTTTCTTTCAATATGACAAATGCTGCATTACTTTTTTCGGTTCCATCCAGAATAAGGGTTTTTGTTAAATATTTGCTTTTGTATTATTATATTTTATATCTTTGCATTGAGGTTTGAATATCATTCGCGCGGGGGACATATCCTGAATAGACGTTTTTCAAGCCTCTTTTTTTGTGTCAACTATTAATCACACTATAAAGTCGCAAAATATCTTATTTATAATGGACTATTATATAGAGGCTCTTAGTTATTTAGACTATGCAAAAACCATATTAAAAACTAAAGCCATGGAAAATGGAGAGTTTTACGAAAACGGAGATTATGTCTCTGTGGCAGCATATAAGGCTTGGAATGGTCTTTTGTTGGCTTTGCAAGGAAAAATGAAAAGAGAGGGAGTTGAAATATCCGAGATAGATGTAAAAGATATTAGCGTTTATAAAGATTTTTTATTAAAAAACAATAAATTTTTGCCACAATACTTTGTCTCGTCGTATAATATTTTATATATGGGCGGGTTTTATGAGAAAGACTTGTCTATATCGTTTACTGATACAGGTTTGGAGTACGCTCGTAAAATTATTAGTTGGTGCAAATAAATTTTACTAATCACTTGACTTTTTGTATATAATGTCGTATCTTTGCAATCTGAAACAGTTTTAAACAGGGCGTTGGACTGTATCCTCTATCCGGTTTAGAGCTGTTTTCTTTTCATTAGTAATAGGTTCAAATAGATTTTGGGATTATCCATCTTCATTTGTTTTTTCAGAAGTTGTTTTAGAAAAACAGGTAAGATTTTGTTTAAAGATAGCTCTATAAAAGCAATAACCCAGCGTGTAGCTGGGCTTGCGGGCAACGAAGATGCTTTTTTACAGACATAATCGCAATGTGCGATATGCAATGTTTTACCCTAAAAATCAAGTCTTTATTCTAATTTTTATTAGATTTGTCATTATAAATACAATCTTATGGCTTCCGAGGATAAATTAAAACGACATATATTAATTGTTAATCTTTTGCGAAGAAAAGCTTCTACATTGGAAGAGATTCAAAATTACCTTGATTATGAATCGGAAATTCATGGTGGAGACTATTCCATCAGTGCCCGTACCTTTTCTCGTGATATATTGGCAATAGCTAGCTCGCTCAATATTGAAATTGAGTATAATAGAATTTCTGGAAAATATGAAATTGTTTCGGATAACACCGATGATATAATTGACAAAATGATTGATGCTTACAATATTTTCAATGCATTGAATATGCAAGAAAATCTTGAAAACTGTCTGCATATGGAGAGTAGTCGCCCATCGGGAACTGAATATTTGTATCCACTAATCAAAGCCATTCGCAATAAAAAAGAAGTAAGAATAAAATATGCCAAATTTGACACAAAAGCTGTAAGTCAGCGACTTTTGCAACCATATGGAATTAAAGAATTTCGCAATTGGTGGTTTTTGTTGGCAAAAGATAGCAATGATGGAGTTTTGAAAAATTTCGCTTTCGACCGTATTCAAGAATTAAATGTAACAACAAAAGAATTTGAAAAGGACCCAGATTTTGATATCAATAAATATTACCAGCATAGTTTTGGAGTAACGGTTTTGCCCGACAAGGAGCCACAGGAAGTTGTATTGGCAATTTACGATATAGAGAGAAATTATGTAAAAGCAATGCCTTATCACAGTTCGCAAGAAATAATAGAAGAAAATGAAAATCGTTTGATTATAAAAATTTACACCTATATCACTTGGGAACTTGTAGCAGAACTTAGAAGCAAAGGCTCTTATATTGAGGTGCTTTCGCCCCAAAGCTTAAGAGATTCTCTTTTCAATATAAAGTATTACGATCAGTTTTGATATAACTATGCGGTGGTGTTTTTGCATACTTTTTTCGCAATAAAAAAGTATGAGCCCGTCCTGCTTAAGGACAAAGAAAACATTTTATACTTATTGATAGAACTCCAAACTTTCTTTTTAAATTAATATCACATAAAAAGTAACAATTTGGAATTGTTTTCACTCGGACAGCTTTTGTCTGAGTGACATATTAGCTTTGTGCTATAAACTTAAAAAAAAGCAATTAGAAAAATTTTTAATGTTAAATTTATCCATGATTATATAGAGGAAGATACATGGAAAGTATTATCCGAAGATTGGGATTTTGCGTGGAATGAGGCCCTTTTAAGTAAGTATCAAGACAGGCTTGATTGGGACAAAATTTCGGGCAATGGTGCTGTTTTGTGGACAAACTCCATGTTGGAAAAGTTCAAGAATAGAATTAATTGGCAAGAGCTTTCACACTCGAAACAAGTGAGTTTGTTCACAATGGAAAATCTGCAAAAATATGCCAAACTGTGGGACTGGACAGCTATATCTCAAAACTCATTTATAGAGTGGAACTTCGAGATGTTGGAGGAGCTAAGAGATTATATTGACTGGGAAGCATTTATCCAAGTGTATCGCGAGGCATATTTGAGTAATAACCTAATTTTTAATTTTTATTCCATTGGTTTTATTGAACTTTTTAAGGACTATTTGCCCCTTGATAAGATAAAAGAGACCGCTTTGTGGGAAACAATTGTGGAAGCCAATAAGATAAAACTCATGAAAAAAGTAGTTGATTTGTAAGATTGATAAAAAACACCCTATATTGGAAAATTTGAAGAATATCTTTCTAGCAAGAAACTTCAGTAAGAATTATTACTGAAGTTATAGTGGGTAAAAAAGTGAATAAAGCATTTTTCAGAAGTTTGAATCTTGGTGTTCAAACTTCTTTTTTTATGTCAAAATCACCATTTAATATACTGTAAGGATTTATATCAAATTCATTGTCGCCCCATGCTGGAGCACCAGCTTCATTTATGTAAACTTGGCTAAATAGCTTTTTATCTAAATATTTTTTGATATAATAATTATCACTGGATTTTAAGAACTTTTCCAAATCCGCCTTTGCGAAAATTATCCTTAAAATGGCCAACAGCCAACTTACCCAAATGTCGTGGCAAATCATCGTCTATGAACTTTTTAAGTTCCCTTTCTTTTGCCTTTAAACGCTTTTGAAATTCTTCTGGTGTCATTTTTTTTGCTAATTACTTGACTTTTGGTGTGGAATGTTGTATATTTGTGGAAAGGATTTGATATTAGTCACGAGGGTGTATATCACTTTCAATGCTTTCATTTCCTTTTTTTTATTTTTGGTATTATATTTTTAGGTTTGAAATCTGTAATGCAGTATAACCTCTCACTCCAATCATGCTTTATTACTTTGATATTGATATATTTTGTAACACTATTAATCGTAGTAGAATAGTAGTTGTGATTTGCTCAAAGATTGTGCAAGCCGAGCGCAAAGAAGCTTGTTTCATTTGCCGAGGCGCCGCCAATCTTCTTTAAATATTGTGCAAGCCGAG
>JAAYKF010000139.1 GCA_012522535.1 Bacteroidales bacterium | reverse complement strand
TATATGGGTAAAAATACCCCTGAACGACAAGAGTTTGTTTGTAACTATCTGCGAGAAATAGAGGATTAAGGTAGAATAATCACTTCAGGTTCAATGCTTACGCCGAAGTTTTTCAAAACATCGGCTTGTATGCTTTTTGCCATCTCCCAAATTTCACTTCCGCTAGCATTTCCATAATTTACTAAAACAAGAGCTTGCTTGGGGTGTACACCTGCATCGCCCTTGCGATAAGCCTTCCAGCCACATTTGTCAATCAGCTGTGCCGATGCCAATTTGTATTTATTATTGTCAACTTGCCAGTGAACCAAGTCGGGATATTGTTCAAAAAGTTTTGAGAATTTTTCTTGCGAAATAACAGGATTCTTAAAAAAACTACCACCATTGCCTATTTTGCGATGATCGGGAAGTTTTTTCCTTCTAATACCCACCACAGTTTGGTATATCTGCTCGGGAGTGGGCTGTGTGATGTTCTTCTTTTCAAATGCCTCTTTTAATGACCTATAAGTTACATTGGAATTTGGCTTTTTACTCAGTTTGAAAACAACAGAAGTTATTAAGGCTCTGTTTTTTAATTCATTTTTGAAAATGCTGTCTCTATATGCAAAATTGCACTCATTTGCCAAAATTGTCAACTTTGTGCCGCTGGGAATTTCTCTATAATTAACCGAATGAATAATATCTTTAGCCTCTAAACCATATGCACCAATGTTTTGCACAGGTGCACTACCACACTGACCAGGAATTAAGGCTAAATTTTCGGCACCATAATATCTGTTTTTTACAGTCCACTCAACAAAATCTTCCCAAACTTCACCAGCTGCTACTTCAATTAGTAGGTCGTTTTCACTCTCTTCGATTATTGATTTACCTTTGTTGTTAACATGTATTATCGTACCATCGTAATGGTCTGTAAATAGCACATTACTACCGCCTCCAAGAATGAAAAATTTTGTACCCCAATCAAATGTTTCAAAAATTTTATCTATTTCATCATCAGATTTCAGTTCAATAAAATTCTCTGTTTTGGCATCTATTCCAAAACTGTTGTGATTTATGAGTGAAAACATATATTGCATTTCTTTTTTTGCAAAAATAGACTATAAAATTCAAAAAATCTATGAGAAAGGGTGTTTTTGTGAAAAAGTGTCCAAATAGAAAATTAAATATTTAAGTTTTTGCCAGTTTTATTTCTAAAAGTTTGTTGCATAGAGAGTATATTACAAAAACCAGTTCTATTTGCCAAATCTTCCATACTTGGATTTTGTTCGTCGGAGCTTAAAATATTTTCAATTTCTTCAACTCTCAGTTTGTTTATAAAATCGAAGAAAGTTGTTTTATACTTGTTTGTAATTGTATGAAGAATGTCATTTGTACTTGTATCTAGCAAAATGGCAAGCTCTTTTATATTTAATTCGGGGTCTATAAATAGTTTTTTACTTTTTATCTTTTCTTCAAGGTTATCAATGGTCTCATTCTCTTTTTCTGGAAAATCTTTTTTAGAAAATCTTAATTCATCTATCAAATCTTGGGGTATTTTGTTTTGATAATTTCCAAAATATCCAATAATGAAAATTAATGTAGAGTATATTAGAGAAGGAATAATTAGATAGTTATTGAATTGAAGAACATTTTCTTTACTTATTATATTTGTAATAATTCCTGTCAGTGAAATTAGTAATATGGTGGCAATCAGGTAGTTGCCAAAAAACATTCTGTTATATTTATTGTTAGAAAATGTGTTTTTAATTTCCAAATGATGTTTTCTAAGCGTTTTTACAATCAAAATAGTATATACTAAAACTTGAATTGCATATATTATTCTTGAAGAAATATAAAGTAGTTTTTTTATGATTAAACTTTTAGATTCAAAGGGTATGTACAGTAAGTTTTTTAAATATTGAGCTATATAAATGTCCATTTCAGCTTTGCTTTGAGCCAATGTTGCCACGAAAATAGAAAGTCCCACAAATAATGCTGGTGCAAAATGGATTAAAGTTTTCTTATCCAATTTTATATCTTGCGTCAAAAGCCTTGTATATATATAATACATTGGATAAATCATCAGCGAAACAGTGGAATAGACAGAGTCGTACCAGTTGAAAAGTTCTAAGTTTTTGGCAAAATATAGAGCATGTCCAAAATAGAGCATGCTGGCTGCAATCATAAAAAAGGCTAAAAACTTACGTGGAGTGTTATCTTTGCTCTTCCCATATAATACAATTGCCCAAAATAGAGGGATGAAAATAGGGAGTAGTATGGCTATATAAAATATCATTTTCTTATATTATAATTTTTAGCAAAGATAGTTGTTTTTCTTATGAAAACCATAGCTAAATCGATTTTTTTAAAAATATTCTTTAAAATGTCTTGAAAAATTGTTAAAAGTCCAAGTGCATTTCTTGCCTAATTGGGATAGTGCAACAGTTTTATCTCTTGTAATTATCAATAATCTGATAAATTTCTGTATTCCTTTTTCCAATTAAGTTATTAGTAAAACTCTGATTTAAAGTGTTTTGTTCAATATTTACAACAATTCCATCTTTAATTTCCAAAATTAAACTTCCTTCTATTAGCTCGATTTTCTGTTTGTACTTTGGAGAATAGGCAAAATTCCATTCCCATTTTTTATACTTTGTTTCTACAAGTTTTTCAATTTCTACAATATCTTGCGAATTTAAGTGGTAAATTATAGCATCTGGGTTTTTATTTAAAACATGCTCTATTATTTCTTGACGAATTTTACTTAATGTAAGATTGGGGTTTAAGTGTTTGATATTTATTGTGTTAGCTCTGTTGGATTTGACAGCTTTGCTGACGAAGTTATTGTCATCTTTTGTGATTGAAGACGAAAGTTTTT
>JAAYKF010000138.1 GCA_012522535.1 Bacteroidales bacterium | reverse complement strand
TGCTGAATCTTTTAATTCTAAAATAAAACTATTCCGTGCTAATTTAAGAGGAGTAATAGATACTAAATTCTTTCTATTCAGAATGGAGAAACTTTTTGCTTAGTCCCCAAAAAATTAAGGTGAGCCCTAAATTGTCAAGTTATCACTGGCACTCAATACTCAATTGGCACCAATCAACAAGGTATTACTTATCTGATATCAGAATCAAATATATCTCCCCAATACACATACGCGTCTGGCGACACGGTTTTTTATTGGAATCATAATGAAGAAAAGTTTTTTGTGCTTTATAATTTTGGTGCAGAAGTGGGCGACACTTGGATAATTGCCAACGAACTACCCAGCAACGACTGGAACGTAGATCCAGAAACTGATAATGAGTATTCTGAAATTGAAGTAATTGCCACCGGCACAATTGAAATAAACTCAGAGGAGTATCGATATATTGAAGTGAAACCTACTTACGGCTCTCTTTTGGGCTTTGATGGAATTTATGTAGAACGCTTTGGAAATGCAGATGGAACTTATGGTGAATTTCATCGTTTTTTCCCTGCTAGCTACGATTATTCTGATGGCTCCAGTGGCGTAGCTATTGATTGGCATAGAACCAAATTAAATTGCTATCAAGACAACTCTTTTCCAAAATATAGTCCAACTGATTTAGAAGACTGCGAGTATCTTTTAACAACCTTGGGAATTGAATCTTTAGCTTTAGATAAACTGAAGTATTACCCCACCCCAAGCACAGATATATTCACAATTGAAAATCCAAATTCGGAAGCTCTTTTTGTGGATATTTATGATGCACAAGGTCGATTAATTGATAAAACAGAGATTAATTCACATGACAAAGCAGAATTGAATATTTCAAATTATAAGAATGGTTTATATTTTGCTAAAACTAAAACCAATACTTCACAAATTAAAACTATAAAGATTGTAAAGTTATAGATTTAGGTGATTGAATAAAAAAAAATGAGCCGAAAATCGGCTCATTTTTTTTGCATTATTATTTATCTATTAGATAAACAAGTTTACATTAGCTTCGTTGGCTTTTTCCATATAAGCTGCAACTCCGCCCACTGTTACTTCGTCTAATAATTCATCTTTATGAACTCCCATAACGTCCATGGACATTTGGCAGGCTATAAATTCAACTCCATGATCAAGAGCTTGTTGACGTAGCGATTCTAATGAATCTACACCTTTTGTCTTCATCACTTTACGAATCATAGATTTGCCCATACCAAACATATTCATTTTGGACAGTTTCAATTTAAGGGAGTTTGATGGCATCATCATTCCAAACATTTTTGCAAATGTATCTTTTGCCACCGAAGGTTTTTTCACCTTTTTAATTACGTTCAATCCCCAGAAGGTGAAGAATACAGTAACTTTTTCGCCTGTTGCAGCAGCACCATTGGCAAGTATCATTGTTGCAATGGCTTTGTCAAGGTCGTCGCTGAACATAATGAAAGTTTTACCTTTTCCTGTGCTGGCTACTGTTGCTGTACTTTGCTCACCCATTGTTTCGTCCATTTTTTCAATAATGGCGGTATGAATACCAGCTTCTGATGTTTGAGAAATTATTCTATTTCCAGTCATATTTGCCCATGCTTTTGAGTCGCGGACAAAACCGGGGTCAGAGGATAATACTTCTACTCTATCGCCAGACTCCAAATCTTCCATAGAAGTTTTCAGCTTCATAATTGGACCAGGACACTGCAAACCTCTAGCATCTACCTTAATATATTTTTTGGTTGGGCGTGGAGTTTGCATATCCATATCCATCTCTTGTGGACGAACTTCACGCTCACCAAGACCAATTCTATTTACTATTGGTGTCGAATATGCTTTATAGGTTGTAAAACCACCCGAAAGGTTGAAAACATTTGTATATCCTCTTTGAGTTAGGATATTTGTTGCTAAGTATCCTCTTAAACCTACCTGACAATAAACATAAACTGTTTTATCTTTTGGTACTTCGTCCAATCTTCTTCTCAAATCGTCAACGGGAATATTAACAGCATCTTTTATTGATCCAAGTGCAAACTCATCAGCCGTTCTAACGTCTATAATGGCTACTTTATCACGATCGGCACTATCAATATCCTGACAATAAACTACAGGCATTTTTCCTGAAATAATATTTTGTGCCACATATCCAGCAATGGCTATGGGGTCTTTTGCTGACGCAAATGGCGGAGCATAAGCATGTTCTAATTCTATTAAATCGTATATAGTTTTATTATGCTTAATAAGCATTGCAATCTGGTCTATCCTTTTATCTACGCCAGCATAACCAACTATTTGAGCACCGAAAATATGTCCAGTATCTGGTTCAAAATTAATTTTGATAGACATAGGCATAGCACCGGGATAATATCCCGCATTGGAGCCAGAGTGTGTGGTTGAAGTTGAATATTTAACTCCTTGTCGTTGTAGATATAACTCGTTCATACCTGTGGCAGCCACCGTTAGGTCAAAAACCTTGGCAATGGATGTTCCAATGGCACCTTCGTAGGTATGTTTATTTCCAAAAACCATATTATCGGCAACTATTCTACCTTGTCTATTGGCAGGTACTGCCAAATAATTTAACCATGGTTGATTTGTGATTGGATGTGGAAATTCAATAGCATCGCCCACTGCATAAATATCTTCAACAGAAGTTTGTAAATATTCATCAACCCAAATACCTTTTGCTTCACCTAACTTCAAACCTGCATCAACTGCAAGTTTAGTTTCGGGGCGTACGCCAATGGATAAAATTACCATATCAGCTTCCAGTATTTTACCACTCTTGAAAATAATTTCTAAGCGGTTATCTTTTTTCTTGAAAGCTGTTACAGCTGTTTCTAAGTATAGATTAACACCTTTTTCATTTATGTGCTGATGCACCATAGCTGCCATGGGGAAGTCGATGGGTGTCATCACTTGCGGAGCCATCTCCACAATAGAAACATCGGAACCCAATAGATGAAGATTTTCGGCCATTTCTAAACCGATAAATCCAGCACCAATAACTACGGCATGCTTAATTTCATTATTGGTTATATGTTTTTTTATAGCATCAGTGTCGGCAACATTACGCAGAGTAAAAATCCCCTCCAACTCAATTCCTTGCATAGGCGGACGGAAAGGACTTGCTCCCGGCGATAATAATAGCTTGTCGTACGACTCAACATAAGTCTCGTTCAGATAGTTGCGAACAGTAACCTCTTTACGCTCTGGATTGATTTCAATCACTTCAGACTTAACTCTAACGTCCACGTCAAATCTTTGTCCAAATGATTCGGGGGTTTGTAAAAATAGATTATCTCTGTCGTCAATAACACCACCAATGTAGTATGGCAAACCACAATTGGCATAAGAGATATCGTTGCCTTTTTCGAACATCACTATTTTTGCATGTTCGTCAGCTCTTCTAATTCTGGCTGCAGCTGTTGCTCCTCCTGCTACTCCACCAATAATAACATGTTTCATATTTATATAAGTTGTTTAATATATTTCAATATATATATGTGGATATTTAATAAAATTCAAAATTAACTATCTATAATTAACTAAACAACACAAAATTCTTTTTTTTGTTCTAAAAAATCTTAAATCTTTTTATTTAATTGCAAATATTGGCGGAAACAAGTTTGAAACCGTGAAAAATATTATTAGATAATTAAGAATAATGAAAACAATAGACCAAAAGAAGGCTGGCAGATAAGTAATTGATTTTAAAACACTTGCATCGCCTGCGGCTTTAGGATTCTTCAAAGATATCCTAAATAAAACTAAGGGTGAATATAGAGCTTCGGCAATAATTACAAAAGAAAAAATTAGACATAAATAGTTTAACAATTCTATTTTATTGTACCAAATTGCGAGCAAATTTATTGTTAAAAAACTCAACAACCAAAAAAAGCCATACCAATTTCTAATAAATAATAGGACGAAAACTATGCTCAAAACTGTTAATATAAGAATTGCCATATATGCTTGCCCTATTCTCAGGGCATAAAGCAGTAAAAATCCGCACAATGCAGCAGCTGGGTAGCCCACTATTGCAATAAAAAGGGTGCCAAGTCTATTAGACGAACGCACTAAGGTTTCGCCTTCTGTATTGGAGAAAATTTTAATAGAAACAAGTTTCCCCGAGAGGATTAATGCAGCTATGGCGTGAGCTGCCTCGTGGATTAGGGTGTTGATAGAGCGTAAGTACTCCCCTATTTTGGGTATTCGTATTACTAAAAAAACAGCCACTAAAAGCGGATAAAAAACAAGTGGATTGTACCAATCTATTACCATAATTAAATTTACAATCCAATTAAAAGTCCAATTCTATATACTGCAAACGACAGCACCCATGCCAATCCGAAGGTATAGAACACCACAAACATACCCCATTTCACACTTCCTGTTTCTTTAATAATGGCTATTATGGAGCCAATACATGGAAAATATATCGACACAAAAAGTATGAAAACAAAAGCCAATAATGGTGTGAAAAATGGTTTTCCGGCATCGGGTCCCGACATTATTTTTTGGTCTTTAATTTTTTCACGGAGCAGTGGAGAATTTTCACCTTCGGCATCATCGGTTTGATAAAGCACTGCTAAAGAACTTATTATAATTTCTTTTGCAGGAATACCCGAAAGTATGCTAATGCCCAATTTCCAGTCGAAGCCCAATGGTCGAATGGCAGGTTCTATGATTTTTCCAATATTTCCCAAATACGAATTTTCGTGATGTAGAGCTTTTCTCATCTGCTCACGGCTAAGCAAAACAGAGTCCATATCAAGTTGATACTCAGCAGCTTCAACCTCTAAACCAGCAACAATTTCAATAGTTTCTCTGTCAAAGCTATCAAGTTTTTTACTCTTTATGGGGAAGTATCCCAAAGCCCAAAATATTACCGATGAAATGAGAATTACGCTGGCAATTTTCTTTAAATACTCTTTTGCCTTATCCCACATAAACTTAAAAAGCGAAGATATTGTGGGTATTCTATATGGTGGTAATTCCATCACAAAGGGGGCATTTTCGGCTTTGAAAACAAATTTCCTGAGCCATATTGCTGTAAAAACAGCTAAGAAAATTCCAATAAAATAGATTGAGAATAAGACTATTGCAGCATGATTTGGAAAAAATGCACCTGCAAAAAGTATATATACTGGCAGTCGGGCGTTGCACGATATAAATGGATTTATCAAAATGGAAATCATTCTTTCGTTTCTATTTTCCAAAATTCGGGTGGACATTATCGCAGGCACATTGCAACCAAAGCCCATTACAAGCGGAATAAAAGATTTACCATGAAGTCCAATTTTGTGCATAAAACTATCTAAGATAAACACAGCCCTCGACATATATCCTGTTCCTTCCATAAGGGCAATAAAAAAGAATAGCAGTAGAATATTGGGCAGAAAAACCAAGACACCTCCCACTCCGCTTATAACTCCCTCTGTCATAAGGGCTTTGAACATTGTATCAGACATATGTTCTGAAATAAAGCCATTGAACCACTGCACCCCATCTTCTATCCACTCCATGGGATAAGCTCCAAGGGTAAATGTTACAAAAAACATAAGCCAGATGAAGAAGGCAAAAATTGGGAATCCTAAATATTTATGGGTCAAAAACCTATCGAAACTTCTTTTGCCTTCACTTTTTAGGCTTAAGGTTCCTTTTACAGCTTCGTATAAGGCACCTTTAACAAAACCGTATTTCATCCGTGTGATGACCACATCGGCGGTGTCGCCATACTCTTTTTCAATTTTGGCTTTCTCTTTTTCGGTCTCTTCAATTATCTCTTTTCCATTATCTAAATTTGCAATATCATCGGTGGTAACTTTGTCGCCTTCCAATAGTTTTATGGAGAGGTATCGAGCTGACAATTTATTGGAAATTAGTGCTCTTTTATCACCCTTCATTAGCACCTGAAGATTCTTAATGGACTCTTCAATATGTCTGCCGTAGCCAACGTGGATATGACGTGAATAATCATTTTCGCCATTAAAAACAGAGACTAAAACATTTATTAAATTATCAAAACCAATATTATTTTTAGAATCCAAGCTAACCACGGGCAAGCCAAGTAGTTGAGCAAGTTTGTCAATATCTAATTCTTTGCCAGAGCTTTCAAATTCGTCCATCATTGTGAGAGCCATCACCGTTGGGATATCCATATCTATAAGTTCGGTGGTGAGATATAAATTCCTTTCGAGGTTTCCGGCATCTACAACATTTAGGATTAAGTCTGGTGTTTGTTTTAGAATAAATTCTTTAACCAAGGCTTCGCTTTCGGCAACATTACATAAAGAGTTTGTTCCGGGCAGGTCGGCAAGTTTTAGGTTGTAATCGCCAATTTTGAGTTCAAACTCCTTTGCCGAAATGGTAACTCCAGAATAGTTTGCCACACGCTCGTTCATACCCGTTAGGGCGTTGAAAACAGTTGTTTTTCCAGAGTTTGATAAGCCAACAATGGCTACATTTATGGTTTGATTTTTATCAAAACTTACATTTTTCACCTCTTCATTAAAGTTGTGAGAATTGCCGTTATCGGTATTATAATCATAGTTTTGATTAGGGATAACTTCAATTAATTCGGCATCAATTCTGCGCAGCATTACGTGCGAACCCATTAAAAGGTATTCACCACTTTCGCCCAACGAACTGAGTTTCAATAGCTTAATTTGTTCGCCATTTACAAGACCCAACTCCATCATTCGTTTGCGATACGAGCCGCTTCCTTTCACCTTTGCAATATATGCCGATTGACCAGGTTTGAGATTTGTTAGTAGCATTTATTTAGATTAAATCATAATTGCAAAATTACAAAAACTATTTAGATTAAATCACAATAAGTAGAGATTTATTTTCAGGCTTGAAAAAAAGGACTTTTTCAAGTCCTTTAAATTCTAATTATTTTTTCTTCTCTCCCATTCCAACTTCACAAATTTGAGTTCACGCCCTGTTTGTCCTGCCATGGCACTATTTTCTTGAGCTCTTCGGAGAAGATAAGGTATGGCTACTTTTACAGGTCCATAGGGAAGATATTTGGCAACATTATAGCCCTCTTTTGCAACATTGAAGGATATATGATCGCTCATTCCGTAGAGCTGAGAGACAAAGAATCTATCATCATTTTTATCGACATTATATTTTTTTGCCAAATTTATGGATTTTATAACGCTATCTTCGTTGTGCGTTCCTACAAAAATGCCACAAATATCAATATTTTCAAAAACCATTTCTACACCTTTATCAAAGGCATCATCAGTGCCTTGTTTGGTTTCGTAAATGGGCGATTGGCGATTTTCTTTGAAAGCTAAAATTCGTTCTTTTTCCAAGTATGCTCCACGCACAAACTTAACTCCCAAATAGTAATTATTTTGGCGAGCATCTTCTATTAAACCTTCCAGATAATCCAATCTATCATGGCGATACATTTGTAGTGTGGTGTAAATTAGTGGTTTGTTTTTATTCAACTTTTTCATAGCTTTTTCCACCAGTTCATCAACATAGAATTGGTAGACAAATTCTTCGGCATCTACCAATAATTTCACTTCATTTTGGGCTGCAAATTCACAAATGGAAAAGAATCTCTCTTCGTACTTCTCTTTTTCAGCTTTCTCTTTTTCGGTCAAATTTGGCGATGTGGCAAGATGGTGAAGTTTTTCGTGCGACGCCAATGCCGTTGGTTTAAAAGCTGCAAAAGTGAGCGAATCGGTTTTACTTGCCAAGCTTATGGTATTTTTAATTTCCTCAATTGTTTGCTCAACAATTTTATCATCAACTTGCCCTTCCACCGCAAAATCTAATATTGACGAAACATTATATTTCCATAAATTATTGGCTGTTTCAATGGCTTCTTCACTATTTTCTCCACCACAAAAATGGTCGAACATTATTGGTTTTATCAACCATGCAACGGGTATTCTAAACTTCATTGCAATAAGCGTTAGCCCAGCAAAAAAATCAGAGACATGTTTATTTTTGACTAACTTAAAAAGTCTGAGAGCCTTTTTAAGCTCTTTGTCTGATTTGTACTCAAAAGCGTTTTTTGTGTTTGTTAATTCCATTTTATTTGTCTTTTAAGAGCATTAACAACAAATTTCAAACTTTGTTTAAACTTCTGTTTTGGCAGCTTATTCAAGTTCTAAAATAGCATGATAAATTAATTCTACCATATCTTTATATAGCTCTTTATTTAGGGTTTCGGGCGTATCTGTGGGCAAATGGAGATGGGTGTACGAAAATTGCGAAGCAAAATAGAGTCCGGGTATTTCCAAATTATGGAATGGAGTTAAATCGGCTCCGCCTCCACCCCATGTAGCATCTACAACTTTTCCACTTTTTGTTATATCAATCTCTTTCACCTTTTCCCACAAATGGGGATATGACTTACCATTTCCAACTCTAATGCTGTCACCATGGGCAATACAATCTAAATTGAGGACAAAAGCAATCTTTTCTTTTGGCACAGGCAGATTTTGAGCCATAAATTTACTACCCTCCAAACCTTGCTCTTCGGCTGTAAAGAGGGTAAAAATAACAGAACGTTTTAGCTTATCTCTATTTTGTGAAATAAGTCGAGCCAACTCCAAAACTGCGGCACTTCCAGAGGCGTTATCGTTGGCACCGGGATAAACCAAATCTCCTATTTTCCCAACGTGATCTAAATGTGCACCCACAATTATATATTCAGATTTTAGTTCAGGGTCAGAACCCTCAATCACACCCATAATATTATAAGTAGGAGTTTGAGGATTGTAATGAGCTTGCACATCATACTCAATTTTGGATTGTGTGAATACGCTAAAGGGCATCCTTAGGTCTTCAATCAAATTATCCAATCTTTCCAATGGGTATCTTGTACCCTCCAAAAGAGAGTCTGCCCAAGATATATCTATCTGAAATTGAGGAATTTCGGCATTATGTTTACCCTCTCCATGCATGAGACTTCCAATGGGTTTTGATTGAAATTTCTCATTGTGTCGCGATACAAAAATAACAGCTGCAGCACCATGCTGTTTTGCCGTTTCGACCTGCCGGCGGATGGAGAAGTTATCCCAAATTTCATCTTCAAGAGTGAAAGGTGGATTGGCTTTAAAAATCATCACTGCTTTTCCTTTTAAGTCCATCCCTCTATAATCGTTATAAGAATCTTTTGCTTGTCCATAACCACAAAAAACCACATCAGCAGTTCCACTTCCAGAGCCTGTAAAGCCACGACAAACGTAGTCGCTTCCAAGTTTCAATTTATAAAATTTTCCTTGTGAATTTGTAATTTTCAATTCACACTTATTTACAGTATTGGATTGGATATTGAAATTTTGTCGGTAACCATCTAAACTACTATGTTGTAATGACTTAACGCCATTTTCCTGAAAAACACTCACACAATATTGTGCCGCTTTGTCGTAGGCTTCTGAGCCAGCCATTCGACCTTCCATTTCTGGTGAAGATAGGATTTCCACATCATTCATCAATCTCTGAATTGAGACTTGAGCTTGTGATTTACTTAGCAAAAGGAGTATAAATATATAATTAATGTATCTCATTTTATTTTATTTCATTTTTTTATAGAAACGTTTTTCCACCTTATCAGCATCTCGAATACTTGCTTTCAAAAATTTCAATCTTAATTCTTGTTTTTCCTCATCATTCAACTGCCATTTCAGATTAGATTTTCTTAGTCTTTCCACAAAACTCATTAGTGATAGTGCCGAAGAAACGCTAACATTAAAACTCTCGGTAAAGCCATACATGGGCAGTTTTACGCAAATATCAGACATGGCAATTGCCTCTTCGCTTAGTCCCACTTTTTCAGTTCCAAATAAAAATGCCACAGGTTTATCTATGGGGACATCTTGAATGAAAACATTTTTTTCGGCTGGCAAAGTTGCAGCAACGAGATATCCATTTTGTTTTAAAGATTCAATGCAGGATTTTGTATTGGCATGATGGTGAATATTAAGCCATTTGGCTGACCCAAGAGAGATTTGGTCGTTGATTTCAAACTCATGCTCGTTTTGAATAATATGTACATTTTGGACACCAAAACATTCGGCCGAACGCACTACTGCATTGGCATTATGCGACTGATATATGTCCTCCACTGCTATTGCAACATGGTTTGTTCTTTGCTCAATTACTTGATTAATTCGCTCAATTCTGTCGGGCATTGCAAATTGTTCAAGATAATTTATCAGTTTTTCCATATTCATAATTGACAAATTTGTTCAAAATTAGTACAAATCCATCAAAT
Organism: Bacteroidales bacterium; assembly: GCA_012522535.1. Classification (GTDB taxonomy): domain Bacteria; phylum Bacteroidota; class Bacteroidia; order Bacteroidales; family WCHB1-69; genus JAAYKF01. The sequence goes on along the minus strand of JAAYKF010000138.1, from coordinate 3,340 downwards.
TCTCAATTTTATACCCATTGTAAAAACATTATAGTCCATTTTTGCATAATAAAAAAGGGTTATCTCTACGACAACCCTTTTTATTTTTTGGTTTTGATGCTTATTTCACGTGTCCTGAAAGATCGCTACCTGCTTTAAATTTAACTACATTTTTAGCTGGTATGATAATTTCTTTCTTAGTTTGAGGATTACGTCCTTTGCGCTCTGCACGTCTTGCTACAGAAAATGTTCCGAAACCTACTAATGAGATGCGGTCACCTTCTTTAAGTGTTTCACCTACTGTTTCCATAAACGCTTCTAGAGCGGCTCTTGTTTGAACTTTTGTCAAACCTGCTTTTTCAGCCATTGCATCAATTAATTCAGCTTTGTTCATGTTTTGAAATTTTAATAATTATTAATTTTTTGATTGAACTCCACAAATATAAACTATTTACACATACAAGCAATATTTTTTTTCACATTTTATTACAATTGTTGATAAATCAGCTAAATTGTTGATAACTTACTTTATCACTAGAGCAACAACACTTGTATAAGCCTTGTTAATTACTTGACATATCTAAACTTAATTATATCTTTAGCCCCTCTTAAATAATCATCAACTTTCATTCTTCTTTTTCCAAACACCTGAAGGTCAAGAATATACAACCACGCATCTTGGCACTTTATTTTCAAATAGCTTTTCTCATCAGTTTGAACAATGGCATCATTTGAGCTTGTTTTATCATTTTTTATTTCAAGTTCAAATATTTTCATATATAATTCATTTCCCTCTTCATCAAGCAATTCGATGAAAGCTGCAGGATATGGCGACATACCTCTTACAAAATTTCTTACTTCTTCAGCCTTTTGATTAAGATTTATTCTACAATCTTCTTTAAAGATTTTGGGAGCCAATTTTAGGTCTTCATCTCTATATTTTTCTTGAGATTTTAAACTAATATTTCCTATCTTGATATTTTCCAAAGTGCGATGAACAAGTTCTGACCCAATATCCATTAGCTTATCATGATATGTTCCAGCACTGTCGTCATCGGCGATGGGCAGCTCTATGGCATCAATAATATCTCCCTTATCGATTTCGTGATTAATAAAAAAAGTTGTTACTCCACTAATTTTCTCTCCATTTATTATGGCATGATTAATGGGTGCTGCTCCGCGATATTGCGGGAGCAGAGAGGCATGCAGGTTAAATGTCCCCTTGGGAGGGATACTCCAAACCACCTCGGGCAACATTCTGAAAGCCACAACAACAAAGACATCGGCATTGAGCTCGGTTAAAGATTTTATAAACTGCTCATCGCGCAATTTTTCTGGTTGCAAAATGGGGATATTGTGCTGTAATGTCGATTTTTTTACCGCTGAAGGAATTAGTTTTAGTCCTCTTCCTGCTGCTCTATCTGGCACTGTTACCACACTTACAACATTGTGTCCTTTTTCTACAATATAATTAAGTACTCCTGCAGCAAAGTCAGGAGTACCCATAAAAACCACTTTCATTTTATATAATTAATATTGAATTATAGCGATCTGTCTAAGGCAATCATTTTTAGGCAAGCCACAGCTGCTTCAACGCCTTTGTTGCCATGTTTTCCGCCCGAGCGGTCGAGAGCTTGCTGCATATCATTAGTTGTGAGTACTCCAAAAATGACTGGTGTTGCATTATTAATGGCCACATTCATCACTCCATTGGAGGTTGCATCACAAATAAAATCGAAGTGGCGAGTTTCGCCTTGAATAACACAGCCAAGGCATATAACGCCTTCAATTTCTTGATTATTTAGCAAAATCATTTCTGCTGCTATGGGCAGTTCGAAGCTTCCGGGTACATATTTCAAAACAATATCATCTTCGGCTACTCCATATTTTTTAAGAGTATCAATGGCACCATCTCTGAGTGCGAAAGTTACTTCTGTATTCCATTCGGAGACCACCACAGCTACTTTTGCATTTTTCAGCTTAGGTATGTGATTTGGGTCGTAGTCTGACAAATTTTGTTTTTTCTGTACCATATTATTATAAGTTAGCTTCGGCGCGAGCAATATATTTGTCTATTTCTTGAGCTTCGTAGCTTCTGAAATAATCGGTTTTAATAGTTTTGTATAAATCTAGAGCTTCAGCCCATTGGTTTTCCATTTCGAGAACCAAGCCTGCTTTGAACATAAACATTGGACTTGTAAATTCATTATCTTTTTTCTTTGCGGCTTCTTTATAAAGCTTAATGGCTTTTGCATTATCGCCCTTTTCCAAGTAGGCATCAGCTTTTGCACCAATTGCCATGCAAGAAACTATTTCATCTTTTGAAGAAAATTTATCAAGATATTCTATTGCAGAGTCGAAGTCTCCCATTTTGAGGTATGAAATTCCAGCATAATAGTTGGCAAGTTTACCTGCTTTTGTCGAGCTGTAATCATCTGCAATTGCCAAGAAACCTAGGAACATTCCATCGCCGTTGAGGGCTAAGTTTAAAGAGTCCATCTCGAAGTATCTTTGAGCCATAAAAATTTGCGATTGAGCTTCAATTTCGCGGGGTTCTTTTATGTATTTCGCATATCCAAAAATCCCCACTACTACAACTAATATACCTGCAAAAATTCCCAATAGCAGTTTGTAATTTTCTTCGATAAATCTTTCTGAGCGTGATAGAGCAGACTCAACTGCAATCATTTGTTCTTCTATTCTTTCTTTTTTCTTTGCCATAATTTTTCGATTTGAGTTTGCAAAGTTAATTATTTTTATTAATTATTGAAACTAAGTTGAAATTAAATTTTATTTTTCTGTTTTACACGGCATACTTCATGGACAATATTCTATATAGTAGTTTTGCCGCTGTAACATCTGACGATTTTTCGTTGGGATTAGGGCAGAGTTCAACAATATCAAAGCCTACTAAATTACGCTTTTTCACCAAATTGTCTATTAGCTCTATAACCTGCCACCAGTTCATACCACCGGGCTCTGGCGTTCCGGTTGAGGGTAAAAAAGATGGGTCGAAGCCATCTAAATCTATTGTTAGATATACATTTTCTGTAAGTTCGCCTATTGCCTTTTTAATCCATTTGTTATTTTGGAAAATCTCGTGTGCATAAAACACTCTTTCTCTTTCGATAAAATCTTTTTCTTCGGTGGCTACGCTTCTAATTCCCACTTGCACTATTTTTGCCCAATCTTTGGCTCTTTTCATCACGCAAGCGTGGTTATATTTGGACCCCATATACTCCTCTCTGAGGTCGGCGTGAGCATCTATTTGCAACACTGACAGATTGGAATATTTTTCGGAATAAGCCTTTATGCTACCGCATGAAACTGAGTGTTCGCCACCAATTGTTACCACAAATTT
>JAAYKF010000137.1 GCA_012522535.1 Bacteroidales bacterium | reverse complement strand
CACTTTAGCAAATAAATCAAGAAGCTCTGTTTTATCGTCAATTGAAACATCAACACGCTCTTTTTCATCTAGCTTATTCCAAGCATAGCAAAGCAAGAAGTATATGTTTTCAATTGGAATTGCCATTATTTATCTTGATAGCTGTTTAACTATGTCTGAAACTTTTGCAAAGTCGTCAAACCAAATTTCTTCTAACAAAGGTTTCAGTTCATAATTTAAAATGTCTGTCCACCATTGATTTTCGTTACCGTCATTTGAGTATGTACAGAAATAACTATGTCCAATTTGGAAACCTTCACCAAGGTTAGGATCCTCTTTTATTTTGTTATTCAATTTTGAAATTGATGAACATATGTGTTCAATAATTCCTTCCGATAGACCTTTGTCAGCTAAAAATGAGCGAAAGTTTGAACCGTAGTCTGGCTTTAAAGAAACAAAAGCAAATCTTCTTCTTAAAGCGTAATCTACTATTGCTAAGGAACGGTCAGCCGTATTCATTGTACCAATTATATAAAGGTTGTCAGGAACATAAAAGCGGTCTTCTTCGTCCTCTGCATAAGTAAGTTTTAAAGCAAACTTTTCTTCTCTTTTGTCTGCTTCAATTAGCATCATCAATTCTCCAAAAATCTTGCTTAAGTTACCCCTGTTGATTTCATCAATAATGAAAAAGAAAGGTCGCTCTGGATGAGCTAAAGCTCTTTGGCAAAATGAATAGAAAATGCCGTCTCGCAAATCAAAACCGCCTTTTTGGGTTGGGCGTAGCCCTTGAATAAAATCTTCGTAACTATACGATTGGTGAAACTGAACCATTTCAATATTAGCATCATTAACTTCTTGCATAATTTCATAAGCTAGTTTTCTAGCAATAAAAGTCTTGCCTACCCCTGGAGGACCTTGTAGAATTATATTTTTTTTTCGCTTTAATAATGAAACAGTGTTTAAAAAATCTGCTTCACTTATGAATGGCTTATCAGGGTCATCTGAAAACTTATAACTTTTGATGTTTTCAGATTTAAGGAGTTTTTCTGTGATGATATTTTTATTATCAATAACCTCTCTTATAATTTCATACTCTTCCTCTGTCAGTTTGAATAAACTGCCTTGGTTGTTTATAAATACCTCACATTCTTGCAGTGAAGGATTGTTTTTTAAATCGTTCCAATGAATTGGAATTTCCAATTTTTCAATCAGTTCAAATTCTATTTCTTCACCATTAGCTGTATTATGTATTCCTTGGGTAATTTCATAGATAGCTTTGATTTGTTTGGTTGGTGTACTTTCGTACCCAATCATTAAATCACCTCTTTTGGTAGCTTCAAAGTGTTTGTAAATTCTTCTTTTGTTTCCTTTTTCGTTGTGAGTGGTATAGGTTTGTTTTTCTCCTATTTTATGTTTGCTGATAGACCAAATTTTTGGATTAGCATTTAACCACCAATAATTTATATCATCATCAGGTTCGTGAGTAGTGTCTTGTGGTAAAACAACATCTCTGTTCTCTTTGACTTGAAGAGTTCTGCTTAGTAAACTTTGAAACTTTTCTTCTGGAATTATCAAGTCTTCTGAAAGACCATATTTTTCAAATGTTTCCTTGAATATTTTCCAATCTGTTGCATAAAAGTTGTCAATTACTTTAATGAAATCGGTTTCTGAATATATTTTTTGATAATTGCCATTACCGTTTTTATTGAACCCATCAATTTTGGAAGCAATTTCTTCATAGCATTTTATTGTTGCGTTGTCGGTTTCAGATTGAAATGCTAACCTTAAGTGTACACTTGGATTCTCTGAATCCCGAAAATTATATACTAAACCTGCTTGTCGAGTTTTATTTTTCCAATCGCCTTTATTTACAAGTCCCAAAAAGATATAATCACTGCCTTGAAACCAAAATCCTTTCCTGAGCCTTTCACTATCTTGTTTTCTAAGCCAAAATGTTAATTCGGGATACTTCTCCTCTTTGAGTTTAAGGAGGTGGTTTAGGATTTTGTCACTCCAATTTATTATTAGTTCTTCTTGTGTCATATTTTATGTTTTATTCTCGGATTCGGTGTCGTCTTTTAAAATGACCGTCAACGTATAATTTACATTGTTTAATTCACGAAACAAATTTAAAACATTCCTACCTCATTTCCAATTTTTACCTCATTTAATTTTATGATTTTAGTCATTTTTTTATTAGTCGATACTACATGTTTAATTTCCCACTAATTTCCATTTCATTTCTGTCAGTACTTTTTATCACTACACCAATAAAAAAAGAGCATTTTTTTGCTCTATAAATTGTAATTTGTCATTAAATGGAATTTAAATATTACAATTGAGATGTCCATTTTTTTATTGTATCTTTTACGCCTTGATGAATATCCTTTTTTAATACTTTTTTATATTCTTTTTTAACATTAATTATATCAGGTTCTCCATCTATTTCTCTCATAACATGATTAACTTTTTCTGGAGTATATATAGTGATATCATCAATAGAAGATACACTATCTAATTTTCTATAATCTGCTTGAATATCTGCCATACCAGTTATTGCTAATACTTTACCTTTATATTCTTTAAGTATACTTATATATTCCTCATCACTTAACGAAGCATGTTCTTGCATGTATTTTGTATTAAAGAAACCACCATTATAGAAAAATCTTGGCTTGTTACTTTTAGATGCTCTATTAAATAAATCTGTCACCTGTTTTTCTATTCTATCTTTCGTTAATACTTTTCTTAAGTACCAACCTAAAATACCTTTCATATCTTGAACTTGTTCAAAAACTAAATAATTTTGATATTGAAGCGCTTCTTTTAATCCCATACAAGCTCCACCTAATAATATAATTCCACAAAGTTCTTCAGTTTTTGTAAGTAATGTAGCAATCATAGCACCTTCACTATGCCCACACACTACTATCTTAGCCCCCTAATTCATCGGACAAAATTATAGTTTAAAAAATATAATTAATTTTGTTTTTATGAAGAAAAGACATTTTACATTAGAGCAAAAATTGGCTATTTTAAAAGAAGCCTCTGAAAAT
>JAAYKF010000136.1 GCA_012522535.1 Bacteroidales bacterium | reverse complement strand
TTACTGATGGATTGATTCTCAATAAAATTACTAACAAAATCCACTTAGTAAAAAACTGAACCATCAATAAAAATGAAGGAAATTATATCTAAATTTTTTTGACCGCACTAAAAGGTACAAGTCAGGACGGGCTTAAATACTACTTTTGAGTTTAATACCTATGATGCTCAAAATAGATTGATATGCAAAGTAACACGTAAGGAAGATGCAACTTTGTTGGATAGTACGACATACAGTTATGATGCTAATTCAAATTTGAAGGTCGAAACAAGCTATGGTGAAAATTTGATAAGCAAAGTAAAATATAGATATAATTCTCAAAATCAACTAAAATTATACTCCTACAATAGTAAAGAATATAAAAAAAGACTATTTCGCAGAAATATCACTTATATTAAGTTCAAGCATAAATATAATTCAAATGGAGATGTATTAGAGACTAAAATTAAGGAGAAACGGGGTGGTGCTAGACGAAAAAATAGAATTAGAAGAGCTATAAATGAATATAAATATAATGAACAAGGAAAGCTAATTGAAACCAAAGAGTTTAATTTTTATGATCATTATTCTATTTCTTACAACATGTTTCAAATAAAATACAATTCAAAAGGCGATATTGTTGAGAGACACGATATTAGGAATAATATAATTCATAAAAAAGAATACGAGTATATAGATTAGTTTTAATAGCCTAAGATTTCTCTTTAACCACTTCATTTACAAATCCTTCCAAATCTAATCCGCCAAAATTTCCCGAACTCATAAAAATCAACGAACTGTTTTTGTATGTTTGTTCCAATAGTACCTCTTTCAGACTATCTTTGTCGTTAACAACAATAATTTTTTCGTTGTTAAACTTCTCCTTAATCATTTCAATATTTAAGGGTGGAAGTTTTTTTATCTCCAAAGCGTAATTGTCGAAATAGACTATTGGTAAATCAGCCAAATCCATTGTGGATTGATATTGGTCTAAAAAGTTGATATTCAGACTGCTATAGGTATGAAGCTCCAAAACGGCTACTACTTTGTTTTGTGGATATTGCTCTTTTACAGCTTTTATGGTTGCTTCAACTTTTGAGGGCGAATGGGCAAAATCTTTATATGCTACAAAATCGTCATTATGAACAAGTTTTTCCAGTCGTTTAGAGGCTCCTTCAAAGCTTGAAATGGCATTGTAAAACTCAATATCCGAAATGCCTAATTCGTTGCAAACACAGCGTGCTGCCTCTATATTCATCAAATTATGCTTGCCAAAAACTGATATTGGAAATCTTTCTCCAGAATGTAAAATTTGACTTTTACCATTGTTTATTTCAAATTTGGGAATGCCATATGATGTCTTGTTTTTGCAGGTAAATTTTTTAGCAACTTCCACCACATTGGCATCTTCATGACAATAGATTAGCCTGCCACTTTCAGGAATTAGATTTGCAAATTCTAAAAACTGATTTTTATAAATTTCAAAGGTTTGGAATACATTAAAATGATCCCATGCAATTCCGCTAATCACCCCAATATCAGGTTTATACACCCAAAATTTAGGTCGCCTGTCCAAAGGTGATGTAAGGTATTCATCACCTTCCAAAATTATAATTGGAGCTGTTTCAGATAGTTTAACCATAACTTCAAAGCCATCCAATTGAGCACCAACCATAAAATCGAAATCTTTTTTCAACTTATTAAGAACATGCAAAATCATAGATGTAATGGTTGTTTTTCCGTGACTTCCACCAATTACAACCCTCTTTTTATCCTTTGATTGTTCATACAAAAATTCAGGAAAAGAGTATATCCTAATTCCCATTTCCCTTGCTTTAACCAACTCAGGATTATCTTCTCTGGCGTGCATTCCCAGTACTATTGCATCAATATCTTGGGTGATTTTTTTAGGATACCAGCCAATCTTTTCAGGTAAAATTCCATATTTCTTTAATCTGCTTTTTGCTGGATCAAAAATTTCGTCGTCGGAGCCACTAATTTCATAGTTTTTCAATTTTAACGCAATGGCCAAATTGTGCATCGCACTGCCTCCAATGGCTATAAAGTGAATTTTCATATCTTTAATTTTTGACTAAATTACACATTTTAAAAATTATACTTCGCAAACAAAATATTAGTTTTCAACTTGCAATTGTAGATAATCCAAATTGTATTTTCAAATTGAGAAAATAGTCATAATTTTGTACAAAAATAAATACTATGGCAAAAGTAGTTTGCATAATTGCAGAAAACTGGAAAATTGATGCTGGCACCTGTTATGGCGTTGTGCCAAAGTCGGTTTGGAGCAGATATGTTGATGTTGATGAAAACAATATGATTCCTGTTAGTTCACGTTGCTTGTTGATAAAATCTCAAGGAAAAACTATTTTATTTGACACAGGAATGGGCGATAAGCAGTCCGAAAAATATTACTCATACTCACATCCTTTTAATAGAGGTGGTTTGTGGAAAGGTCTTGAAAAAGAGGGAGTTAAGCCAGAAGACATAACAGATATAATATTTTCTCACCTACATTGGGATCACGTTGGTGCTGTAACATATTACGA
>JAAYKF010000135.1 GCA_012522535.1 Bacteroidales bacterium | reverse complement strand
TTTGAGTGCTTTTTCGTACATGCTAATGGCTTCGTTGTATCGACCCAAATCGTGATATTTCACACCCTCTTCAATTAAATTATTTATCCCCTGACCCATTGCTATATTGGCAATTATCAAAAAGCTGAACAACAGTATTTTCTTCATTTTTATTAGTTTAAAATAGTTTTATGCTAAGGTAATAAATATATTGGAGCGGAGACAAAAAAACAGGAGGCTACGCAAAATAAAATTATAATACCAATTCTTATTGCAAGTTTATTAATTAGTTTTAGTTAGATTTGCATATCCTATAAATCTTAATTTAATGTATTTACAGCACTTCAAAACATGGCAAAAAAAATAAACTCGCTGATTTTAGCAGTAATGATAGGTTTAATAATTATCCTGAGCTCAATATATATAGGAAGAACTTCATTTACAGGTTCTATTCAAATTGGTTTGGGAGAATTAAGTAGTGATAAATATAAAGTTGTGGGCATAACTCCCTTTGGAAAAGAAACACAATTCTCAAAATATGATTATTTCTATTTTGACGATAGTTTTCGACTTTTGAAAGAAATTCACATCAAAGCTGATGCAGATATTGACATTAAACAACATTTGATAATTAATAAAAACAACTACAAGACTTTAGAAAAAGAAAATCCGCAATTAAGCATATTTATTGATTCCAACGGAACAAAAACCTCTAAACATATTGTAAACTTCATGAAATATTCTATGAGGAAATCTTGGATTGTTTTTATTCTTTTTTCTGTACTTTTATCTTTAGGTCTTTCGGTTTTTTATCGCACTAAAAGATAAAACAAAAAAACTGAAGTTAGTCTTTTCATTTTTTTATCAAACACTCGAAATTTGGTTTAAAACCTACAAGGTCAAAAAGGCCTTGCAGGTTGATTATGCTAATTAAAAAAATCTTATTTTGTAATAATCAATTTTTCAGTGTAGCAATGTCCAGACTTATTGATAAATTTCACAAAATAGATAGCTTCTTTGAGTTGCAGAACATTAATAAAACTTATAGTTCCCGAAAGTTTTTGGGCATAAACAAGTTTTCCATTTGTATCATATACTTCCATTTTTTCAATTTCGCTATTTGCATTATTTACAATAAAACTTCCATGATTTGGGTTTGGATATAATGATATCATCGGGTCGTCAATTGGCTTGCAAAGCCCCGTTACTTGAAGGGTTTTGAAGAGTTCGATACTTGGTGTTCCCCACTCTCCATTTATATTTTTCCCTATGGCAATGGCATAATAATATGTATCGGGATCTAAATCCATACACAGCCAATCATCGGTTTCAAATAGCTCATAAGGACTATCTTTTATTATGGCTATGGCCGAATCGGCACCCACTTCATCGTAAAAATCTTTCATAATCAAACCATCAAAAAACATTGCTGTTTCTTCGTTGGGTTCAACTACAACGCGTGCTTGGGTGGCGGTGATTTCGGTAACAGTAATGTCTTGTTGTGCAACGCCTTCGCCACCTATTGCTAGGGTTTGGCATGTCAGGTTTTGGGTGGGAAAATAATTTTCTGAAAAATCGCTTGCCAAAACATAAATATTGTATTCGGTATTGGGAATTAATTCTTTCCATGTGTAAATGGTGTCAACGTTTAATTGCAGACCCCACCACTCAATCATCTCTTCCATGGTTTTATCAAACATACCAGCATAATCTTCAATTTCGGGACCTTTGCCAATAAGAATAAAATAGGAGCTACAATCTTCACTTTTTTCAAACTCCACTTTTACAGTGGTTCCTGTAATTTCGTTGATAGTAACGGAAACTGGCACATCTCTGTCTGTTTGGGCAGAGGCAAAAAACATATAGAATATTAGGTTGCAGAGTATAAATATCTTTTTCATTTATTTTATTTTTTTAAAATTTTTCATTTTCATCAATTCGCCCAAATCACGTGGCACAAAAAAGTCTCTTTTGTTTTGGACTGCCGGTGTTTGCAAATTAATTATTTCTCTGTTTTTCTTGGGTTTGACTATCAACCAAGCTTCGTTTTTATGTGCAGGAATATGGAGTTCCATTTTTTTGTGTTTCACCACTAATACCGGTTCATGGGGGTTTATGGAGTCTATTTTCATCTCCATTCCTTTGAAAACTTCGCTAGCTGGGGCATAATATTTTTCGGTATAAAAATCTAAAGATTCTATCCCGAAAATTTCTTGCATATATTTGTTCACATCACTATTTTGCACCAAGCCCATGGGACGATAATTTTGTGGGTGATAAACGGCCAAAAACACATCTTCGCCAGTATGTCCAGTGGTTGTCCATCCAACGGGTGAACGATTGGTGAGGATTTGAGCCACAGTTCGACGGATATTTAAAGGGTTTTCTTTTATTTCGCCAGCTTTATATCGTTTTTCATAATCATAATATCCTTGAACGGAATTTATTTCGCTTTCGGTCAAATTATCTATGCCATAATATTTTGTAAAGAAGTTTTTCACCTCCTCTTTGGTGGGTTTTTCTTTAATTACATTTCCGAAATATTCGGCAGTTCGTTTTGCATTACGAAGATTGTCGAAGAGCTCACTATGAGTTTTGCGGTCGTAGCCACTATTTGTCCGTGGACCTCCAAAGGCAATGCCGCCATTACCATGGTCTGGCACCACAATTACGGCTGTATTTCCATCATTTTTGGCAAAATCTAATGCAACTTCAACAGCTTTGTCAAAGGCCAAAAATTCTGTAATAACGCCCACAGGGTCATTATCATGTGCCGACCAATCGACTTTGCTACCTTCCACCATTAGAAAAAAACCATTTCTGTTTTTAGATAAAACCTCAATACTTTTTTGGGTCATTTCTGCCAGCGATGGCTCTTTGTCCCTATCTCTGTCTATGTCGTTTGCGAGAGCTTGTGGTGTGAAAAGTGCCCACATTTTATCACCTCTAAAGTTCATAAATTCATCTTTGGACTCGGTGTATGTGTATCTGTTTTGGGTAAGTATTTTGGTCAAATCCACACTATCACTTCTGTTTCTGAGGTAGTCGTATCCGCCACCAGCTACAAAGTCTATTCTATTGAAAACCATTTGTTTAGCTAACAAATCATAGGCTCCACGTTTTGGATAGTGAGCCGAAAAAGCTGCTGGAGTTGCATGGGGCAAATAGCAGGTAAAGACCAATCCTGTGGCTTTGTTTTGCATTTTTGCCGCTTCCAAAATGGTGAAAAGGGGTTGCAATTCTCTATTTTGGTCCACCTCAACTAAGTCATTTTCAGTTTTTGGTGGAAAGGTGGAAACATAGCCTGTTTGGGATAGGTACCCCGTGGCATAGGTGCTCCCAGTGGGTGCCGAGTCGCCTATGGGTGCATCGGAGGAGTGTGTGCGAACATAGCCACACAAATGCGGGTCTATGGCATGAAGCTCTCCATTTTGATACCATCGAGCCAAACTCAAAACTGTGGAACTTGTACCATCGGGAATCATTATTATTATGTTTTTGACCTCTTTTTGCTGAGAAAAAAGAAAGGAGGTTAAAATAAAAAATAGTGCTGAAGATAAAAATATTTTTCTCATAAGTAATGTTTTATAAAGCCGTTGGCTATAATCGTGTTCTATGGGTTTTTCCCTCAATGTAGTTTAGAAACGCCTGATTTACAATTTTGTTTCCACCATAGGTGGGATAATCCCCCGTGAAATACCAGTCGCCAAGATTATGGGGGCATGATTTATGCAAATCTTCCACACCATTATAGATAATTTCGACGGGGATTTCGCAATCTTTTGGAGTTACCATTTCGGCAATTTTTGCAGATATTTGTTCAACACTAAATGGCTTATAAATTTCCTTTACATAATTGATTATCTGCTCTTTAGGTAAGTTTTCTTGTGCCTTACATTTTTTATAAACATCGTTTATAATATGTGTTTGTTTTGTATCTTTTAGTAGCTGTATTGTTGCCCTAAAGGCTATAAATTCGTTCATTCTGGTCATGTCGATGCCATAACAATCTGGATAACGAATTTGGGGTGCCGAAGATGCAATAATTATTTTTTTGGGCTTCAATCGCGATAGCATTTTTATGATACTATCTTTCAGCGTTGAGCCCCTAACAATGGAGTCGTCCAAAACAACAAGATGGTCGATATCATCTGCGATGGTACCATAGGTTACGTCATAAACGTGAGCCACTAAATCGTCTCTCTGTTTGCCTTGCGAAATGAAAGTCCTAAGCTTTGTGTCCTTCACCGCCACTTGGTCTATTCGGGGCATTAGCGATAGAATTTCATCAATTTTTTCAGTTGTCAAATCTCCTGCTGCAGCTAAAAGCATATCGCGTTTTACGTCGTTACAATACTTTCTTAGCTCATCAAACATTCCCAAAAACGCCACTATGGCAGTATTGGGGATATATGAAAAGACTGTGTTTGCAAAATCGTAATTTATGGATTTCAGAACTTCGGGAACCAAATGCTTACCCAAAGCTCTGCGCTCTTTGTATATTTCTAAATCTGTACCACGAGAGAAATAAATTCTTTCGAAAGAGCATTTTTCTGGCACTTGAGGAGCTATAAATTCATCCACAGAAAACTCTCCCGACTTCCTGATAATAATGGCATTACCCTCAGGCAGTTCCTTAACCTTGTCAAAAGGAATATTGAAAGCTGTTTGAATTGCTGGTCGCTCCGATGCCACAACAATAACTTCGTCGTCGTGATAGTAGTATGCTGGTCGTATCCCTTTAGGGTCGCGCATTACAAACGAATCGCCATGCCCCAACATTCCGGCTATAACATAGCCACCGTCCCAATATTTTGCCGAACGTTTTAGAATGTCTAAGATGTCCAAATTCTCTTCTATTATCTGCGTAGCATCGTGCTTGGAGACATCTTTACTTTTGTGTTTTCTATATACTTTTTCCACCTCTTCGTCTAAAAAACTTCCAATTTTTTCCAAAATTGTAATGGCATCAGAAGTCTCAACTGGGTGCTGACCAATATCAATTAATTTCTGAAATAATTCGTCTAAATTGGTCATATTAAAATTCCCAGCCAGCACCAAATTACGTGTTTTCCAGTTATTATTTCTGATAAAAGGATGCACATTGGAAATATCGCTTTTTCCAGAAGTATTATATCTGAGGTGTCCCAAAAGTAGCTCAGAGGCAAAATCTATATTGTTTTTCAGCCACTCGGTGTCAAAAAGTTTCATCTCATCATTTTGATGTAGCTTAGAAAGGGTATCAAAAATGGGAACAAAACAATCTTTGATGGGGGTATTTGAGTTGGAGCGAACTCTATTTATAAACTTTTTTCCGGGGGGAACATCCAACTTAACTCCCACAATACCAGCCCCATCCTGACCCCTATTGTGTTGTTTTTCCATCAGGAGATACAATTTGTTTAATCCCCAAAATGGCGTTCCATACTTTGTGTTGTAATATTCAAATGGCTTTAAAAGACGTATATGAGCAATGCCACACTCATGTTTAATTTGTTCACTCATTGGTGTTGTTTATTAAAAAGCAAAATTACAAAAATGATTTGAATACATAGAAAAGTTTGAATATAAATTGGGAAGATATAATCTATTTAAAAACCATAAACAAGTCCAAAGCTTTGATTTAAAGCCACTACCAAGGATTATGCTTGAATTATGAAATATTTCTGTTGGTTTAAGACCATATTTTATTGTCAAATAAGTTTTTATGCAAAAAACTGTAAATTAAATATTTTTTTATCTCGAAACTTCTGCCTATGTTTGCCTAAAATAAACATTATTTAAGAAATAAAATTTTTATGACATGAATTACAAACATTTGAAATTATTTTTTTTGACTTTATTGGGTTTTTCCTTCATAAATTTGCAAGCAAATAACGCTTTTGCAAATGAGGGCACGGAATCATTAAAATTCTCTTAAAAGGGTGCTAGCACAGAAAACATCAACAATATAGAAGCTACTCCGCTTTTAGCTATGAACATTACTCATGACAAAACTTATGGAGTTCCCATGGATGAAGGGAAAAACGATGAATTTATTGGTGTGCCTATTGGCAAAAATGTTTATGAGCACTACGGAACTCTCGACCAAGAAATATACTATTGGTATGCAGATGTTAAGTCGGAGTATTGGTATGTGTCCCGCGACGAATCGTACGGTTGGCTTGCTGCCAACGAAAATATTTTTTCGGCAGCAGTTTCAGCAGGTGCCTATGATATCCCCATGGTTGCCAGAAACAAGGGCGATCGCTATCTGCCTGTTGGAGAGGTGTGCATAAATGCCTATTTTGCACTTTTTAGTGCTCGTCCAGAATCAACATATCTGCTATTTGCAAAAGCAAGATCAATGCTCAAACAGATTGAGGATGGTAAACTTGCTGACGACCTAACGAAAATAAATGTAATAGTAACATCAGTAAAAGAGGATAGCAATATGTTTAGTTTTGGCTACTATCCATCTCCTTATATGAAATATGGATACGGATTTGCAGATGCTCATATTTCAGATCCATCAGATAAATATAAAGGCGATCGTGTAACACGCTGGAGAACTGAGGAAGCCCGTTTGTTGGAAATACATCGTGCTGTAACAGAATATAGTGTCGTGAAAAATCTCACCACAAATTACATTACCCTCACTGTTGAAGCCACACAAGATAAAAACTGGAATGAGGCTGTACGCAATAGCTATCTGTTGGATATTCTGGTGAATGACCTAAAAAAACACCCTGATAAAGACAAGGATGAAGATTTTGAATTTATTATGGAGACATATAACAAATGGAACGAAAATAATTTTCCAAAATGGAGAAACTTTGTTAACAAAACTTGGAAAGAGTTTTATGACAAAAACGAGGAGTACTTCCTTAATGCCATAGCCATTCCAGAGCCTGCAGCCAGAGACGCAAAGTTAGAAGCACAGATGATAGAAATTGCAAAAACAATTTGGTAAGATGGTCGTGTTCCGGTTAAAGCCATCATCAGAAGTAAAGACTGGTCATATAGCCGTGATGCATTTGGACAAATTATTGACCGCTACAAAACAGGAACCATTATTTATAAAATGAGTGATGGAAAACACCGAATGGTAGATATTGGCTTCAAGGAACTGTACAATGGCAGTTCGTATGGCAAGCTACAAATGCGTGGTATGGGCACTACTAATGTGGAGGTAGATTACAAACCCTAACTCATAACAAGAATACGGTAGGTAATTAAAAAAATTAATCTTTAATAAAAATGGAAACTGCTCAGATAAGCGGTTTCCATTTTTTTTGAGGTATCCAATAAGCTGAGTATGTGCTATCGTCGGAAATGCTGATCTATAACAAACAGGAATAATTATCACTCTATCCACTGAGTAGAAAATCTAATCTTATACATTTTCATTTAAAGGTTTTTATTTTTAACAATCAATTGTCTTATTTTAGTATATTTGTACTAAAATAGTTTCTTAAATAGGTGTTTTGTGAAAAGTAACACATTGAATTATGAATAGAAATCAAAATCCAGAACAAATTGCAAGAGACAACATTGACAAAATGTTGCGAGATTCAGGATGGGTAGTTCAATCAAAAAGCAAAATAAATTTGTCAGCAAATATTGGTGTGGCTGTACGCGAATACCAAACAAATGTAGGACCTGCAGATTATGTTTTATTCGTAAACAAAAAGCCAGTGGGAATAATCGAAGCCAAACGCGAAGATGAAGGATACAAGCTTACATCTGTTGAAGAACAATCTAAAGGATATGCCAATGCAAAACTCAAATATCTCGACAACGACCCACTACCCTTTGTTTACGAAAGCACAGGAGTTCTAACGCATTTTACCGATTTTAGAGACCCTAAGCCAAGAAGTAGAAATGTTTTCAGTTTTCATAAACCCGAAACCATGGAAAAATGGCTTAAAAAAGAGAAAAGTTTAAGGGCACGTTTGCAAGATTTACCTGAGCTTGACGAAACAGGTTTACGACCTGCTCAAATTGTAGCCATAAAAAACCTATAAGAATCTTTTAAGAAAAACAGACCCAAAGCACTGATACAAATGGCTACGGGAGCTGGTAAAACATTTACAGCTGCAACATTTATATATAGATTACTGAAATTTTCAGATGCAAAAAGAATACTGTTTTTAGTTGATACTAAAAATCTTGGAGAGCAAGCAGAACAAGCCTTTCAAGCCTTCAAGCCCAACGATGATAATAAACTTTTTACTGAATTATATAATGTTCAAAGATTGTCATCAAGTTTTATATCATCTGACAGCCATGTCTGCATTTCTACCATTCAGCGACTATACTCTATACTAAAAGGTGTAGAAATGGACGAAAGTGCCGAACTTGACAATCCCAATGAGGGAAAAATATCATGGTTGCAAGAACAAATTAGCAAAAAGCAAGCAATTCCTGTAGAATATTCTGCCACTATACCTATCGAAAAGTTCGATTTTATTATAGTTGACGAATGCCACAGATCAATTTACAATCTTTGGAAACAGGTTTTAGACTATTTTGATGCGTTTTTGATTGGACTAACTGCAACGCCAGATAAAAGAACATTTGGTTTTTTTAATGAAAATATTGTGAGCGAATACACTTATGAGCAATCGGTTTCAGACGGAGTTAATGTTCCTTACGATGTTTACTCCATTGAAACAGAAATTTCAACAAAAGGCGACACAGTTAAAGCAGGATGGTATATCGACCGTCGCGACAAGCTATCTCGTGAGTCAAGATGGCAAGTGGAAGAAGAGGATACTGAATATGGCAAGAATGATTTGGATAAAAAAGTAGTAAACATTAGCCAAATTCGCACAATTATAAAAGAGTTCAAAAGAGCTTTGGAGGAAGAGATTTTTCCCAATAGACGTGATGAAAATGGCGAATACGAAGTGCCCAAAACATTAATTTTTGCCAAAACAGATAGCCATGCTGACGATATTATAAAAATTGTGCGGGAAGTGTTTGAAGAAAAAAATGAATTCTGCAAAAAAGTCACGTACACAATTGACGAAAATCCAAAATCTTTACTGAACAAATTTCGCAACAGTTATTATCCACGCATTGCTGTAACCGTGGATATGATTGCCACAGGTACAGATGTAAAACCTTTGGAAGTTCTTTTATTTATGCGAGACGTAAGAAATATAAATTATTTTGAGCAGATGAAGGGACGCGGAACTCGCACCATCGACCATGATAAATTGCAAGAAGTGAGTAGAACAGCACGCCACAAAACACATTTTGTGATTGTTGATGCTGTGGGTGCTACAAAATCAAAAAAGACCGACAGTCGCCCATTAGAGCGAAAACCATCTGTTCCTTTGAAGGATTTGTTGGGAGCCATAACCATGGGCGTGCGCGATGAAGATTTATTCTTATCTCTGGCAAACAGACTAATTCGCCTTGAAAAACAGATCACAGAAAAAGAAAAGGAAAAAATCTTGGAATACTCCAATGGCAAAAGCTTAATACAAATCACAAAAGAACTTCTTAGTGCATACGAACCAGATGAAATTGAACGACTTAGCATAGAAAAAATTAAACTTATTCCTATAGAAAAGAGAACTCCTGAAGATATTGACAAAGCAAAAACAGAAGCTCAAAATGAGCTGATAGAAATTACTGCCAGCACCTTTAATGGCGAGCTAAACGACTATTTGGAAAATATCAGAAAAGAACACGAACAAATTATTGATCATGTAAATATTGATAGTGTAAGCATATCAGAGTGGAATAGTTTTACCATTGAAAAAGCCAACGAAACAATAAGAAGTTTTTCGCAATATCTTGAAGAAAATAAAGATGAAATCAAGGCTTTGAGTATATACTACAATCAGCCCTACAATCGTCGCATGGTAAGTTTTAATATGATGAAAGATGTTTTAGACAAGATAAAACTAGAAAAACCAAGCTTGGCACCCTACTATGTTTGGGAAGCATACGCAACCATAGAGCGTACACAAAAAGGGAAAGAAATTTCTCATACGCCCATAAACGAACTCACAGCATTAGTGTCGCTAATCCGCCATGTGTGCGGCATAGACAATAATTTGACAGCCTTCGACAAAACTGTAAGCGAAAACTTCCAGAAATGGATGTTTAAGCAAAATGCAGGGCAACACAATCGCTTTAGCGAAGAGTAAATGAAGTGGCTACGTATGATTAAAGATCATGTTGCTAGCAGTTTTCATATTGAAATTGGCGATTTAAGCTATACTCCCTTCGACTCGCAAGGCGGAGTGGGAAAAATGTATCAACTGTTTGGTACAGAAATGGAAGAAATTATTGAAGAGTTAAATAAAGTCTTGGTGGCATAAGAGAATAAAAGATGCCAACTTTAGGCAATAAAATATAGGAATTAGAAAATTAAATCCAGCAGGCTATGTCTAATGAATTGAAGTTAACCCGGCAGTATATTGAAAATAGGATATATTTAATAAGGAACGAACAGGTAATGCTTGATAGAGATTTGGCTGAAATGTATCAAGTGGAAACAAAAGTTTTGAATCAAGCTGTAAAAAGAAATATAGAACGTTTCCCTAATTCATTTAGATTTCAACTAACTGAAGATGAATATGAAAACTTGAAGTCACAAATTGTGACCTCAAGTAACAAGCACGGAGGACGACGCTATATGCCCTATGCTTTTACCGAACAAGGAGTTGCCATGCTATCAGCTGTTTTGCGTAGCGATATTGCCATACAAGTTAGCATTTCAATTATGAATACCTTTGTCCAAATACGAAAACTAATAGGACAGGAAACTATACAACAAATGAGGTTAAATAATATTGAAAACAGATTAGTTGAACACGATAAAAAGTTTGATAAATTATTTGAAGCATTGGAACAAAATGAGCTACCAGAAAGAGGAGTTTACTTCCAAGGTCAGATATTTGATGCCTACGTTTTAGCCTCTAAAATTGTGCGTTCAGCTAAAAAAAGCATTGTACTTATTGACAATTACATAGACGAAAACACTCTTGTACATTTAGCTAAGAAAAGGAAAAATGTCAAAGCAGTTTTACTATGCAAAAACATTAATTCTAAATTAAAATTGGACTTAAAAAAAGTTAACGAACAATATGGCAATTTCGAATTAAAGCCATTTTCAAATAGCCACGATAGATTTCTGATTATAGATGATAAAGAAGTATATCACATAGGAGCTTCAATAAAGGATTTAGGCAAAAAATGGTTTGCTTTTTCAAAAATGGACCCGAAAACGATAGAAAAAATCATGGAAGATGTAAAAAAGCAAATAAGTAATTAGCTAGAAAAACAAACAATGACCCCAATCGAACCATATATTTACTTACTTATCTCTTTATTGGGAGTGGCATATCCTATAATTTTAAATGCTATAACTAATATTCATAATAAATATTCATCAAAAATCATCTTAGATACTTTCAAAAAAGAAAAATCTTTTATTTGGTTTAGGAGATTAATGATTATATCCATCATAGTAATAATAATATGGACTTTGAAAACTCCTAACATATTGCTTACTCCTTATCAGCCAATCAATTTTATATTAAATAATTCAGCATCAATCCTTTTAGCCTTATCTGTTATTGCAACAATATTTTGTTTTATTATTTTAGTTGATAAAACAATTACCTACTCATCTCCTTTTGATTTGGTTAAATCAATATCAAATGAGAATGAGCCAAAACTTGCAAACTTTTTTAGCACTAAACTAGATGATAAAACCAGCTTTACAATAGCCGCAGAAGTATTGTTAAGTAGCATAAAAAATGACGGTGGAATAATGGACGAAGAAGTATCGAGTTATTTATATAAACGATATGATGCATTTAGAAAAGGGGAAAAGGGAAAAAGTCCTTTAGTTTACCCTAATTATTACTATGAATATCATTATAAAATATTAAATCATCTAACAACTAATAATGCTGACGCACCTATAACTAAGCATAGAATAGGCAGCGGAATGTGGCTATTAGGTGAGGCTATTCAAAAAAATGAAATCTCAGAAGACACATATATATGGCTATGGAGAAATGTAGTGTTGTCAATAAAAAACAATAAAGTTTCATATATCGTGGACTTTATTGAATATTCACATCAATATTACAGGATAAACTTTAGTGGTAATTATAATAGAAACGATGAAGGCAAGCGATTTCTATAATTCATTTACGTTATGGGAGGATTATTACTTTCAGAAAAACAATACTCCTTAATAAGCCACTTATTAAATTACACTCAAACAACTCCACCTAGTAATAAACTTTTACCTGAAAATTTATCAGAATTATACGGTTTTTTTGCCAACTTTAATACTAACAACGATATTGATAAAAAATTTTATTTCCCAAATACTAGTTTATATGAAACTGAAAAAACAGTAAAGCACTGGACCAATAAGTTTTTAGGAGTGCTTTTTTTATGGCAATACTATAAATATACTGGAATCAGGACAAGCATACATAAACAATTCAATAAATTTCCTAATAATATTGAAGACTATTTCCTTTGGGAAAAATATCTAGAAACTTTTACACATACAATAGACAGACTATTGGATGATGATTATTTAATAGACAATCTTAGACTAAAAAATCATATAAAAGAATCAAAATCGGAATTTATAGACAAGCTATTTCCTGACTTGTACCTTTTAGTGCGGTGGGAATAACTTGCCGATAATGCTATTCATTTTTTCAGACGGTTCAGCTCGGATTGAGACAGTTTTTCCTGTTATTTGGTTTAAAATCTGTCCGTCAACTAT
>JAAYKF010000134.1 GCA_012522535.1 Bacteroidales bacterium | reverse complement strand
GTTATGTGCAAAACAGACAACAACCAAGACTTGAAGTGCTTTATGAAATTGCTAGAATATTGGACGTTGAAGTTAAAGACTTACTAATAGAACAAAAAGACAAGAAATGAGTAACATATACGAACAACGATTTTTCTCTGCCCTGAAAGACACTTTTATTGGACACCCAATTAAAGGAAAATCGGGTTATGTAAACTTAATGGACATCAAAGCTCAATACTTTGCTGAAATTGAACCCTACATAAAAGCAGAGATTGACAAACAAATTGAAGCAAAATTCAGAGAAGAACTTTTTGAAAAGCTTTACAACTTTTTTGACTGTTACCTAAATGAAACAGGAACTGTTTTCTTTGCCAACTCACAAATTCACAAAAACCTTTATGAAAAAGTTTATTCTGACCGTGATGATGTTGCCTTGTTTTGGAAGACACAAAAGCTTTACTATGTGAAGTCAGAAGCTAATTATGAAGATTTACAAACAGAAGTAAATGGCATTAAAATTTTGTTTGATGCTTCTGAAATAAAACACGCAAAAGGCAACGAGAAAAAAGCGATACAATTCTATTTAGTGAAGGCAACTAAAGAAGAAGTTGTTTTTAAAATTCGCTATCAGGAAAGCAACAAGTATGACCGTTTAAAAGAGTATTTGGAAATTGAAAAAAACAATGACCTTATTGATAAATGTTTGGACGAATACGGCTCAGACCTGCATCCTAATTTAATTTTTGCAAAGACCGATATTGACCGCAGTGTAATAGACAAAAAGACTGACAACAGAAAGTGTTTGTTTATTGAAAACTTAGATGATGCTTTAAGTTCTGTTAAGGTTGAGTACAGTATAAATGACCTTTCTTTAATGCTAACCTACTTACACAAGAAAGGTATCATTTTGTATGATGAAGATTTGAAAAAAATCTTTAGTATTTACAAGCGACAAAATGAAATAGACTACTTTATTCACAAAGATGCAGAAGGCTTTCTAAAAGAGCAGTTTGACATTTACGTTTATAATTGGTTATTCAATGATATAGATACTGATTTTGACGCTCCAACTGTTGAGCGTATTCAAAACATAAAAAAAATTGCATATAAAGTCATTGAATATATTTCCCGATTTGAGGATGAATTAAAAGCCATTTGGGAGAAACCAAAGTTTGTCAGAAATTGTAATTATGTATTGTCGCTCGACAAATTTGCTGATAATATACCGCTTTTTGAAAGAATCATGCGATGTAATGGTTGGAATAATCAAGTTGAAGAGTGGATAAATTTTAAATTTATTGATAGCGAAGCAGATGTGCAAATTGACATATCTACTCTTCTTAATTCGTGTTTGCCTTTAGATACAAAGCATTTTCAAGAATTAAAGTTTGATATCCTTTCTGTTTTTAAAAATTTAGATTATGAATTGGATGGTGTTTTAGTTAAATCAGATAACTGGCAGGGTTTAAAATCATTAGAGACAAAATATGGTGGCAAAGCTGATTTAATATACATAGACCCGCCTTTTAACACAGGTAGTGATTTTAAGTACAAAGACAAGTATCGAGATAGTACTTGGCTTACTCTTATGGAAAATAGATTGACTTTAAGTGTTCCTTATTTAAAAAATAGTGGTAACTTTTTCCTTCATTTAGATAGAAATGCTCAGCACTATGGGAAGGTTTTATTGGATGAAACTTTTGGTCCTCAAAATTTTATTAATGAGATCATTTGGAGAATGGGTTGGGTTTCAGGATATAAAACTCAAGTTGATGCATTTGTTAGAAATCATGATACAATATTTTTCTATGCTAAAAATTCAAGATGCACATTTTTTAATAAACAAAATTCAAATATACCATATACAACTTTAGCTTTCGATGATTATGTAACTTATATTAATAATATAATTAATAAAGCAGGAGTTCCTGCTGATGAAATTAGAAGTATTAATCTTAATATTATTAAATGGAATAAAGAAGTCGTTAGGCTTTTCCCTTCTAACAAAGTTTTAAAAAAGGGTAATTATCATATTGAAGACACATGGAACTGTAATGTTTATGAATCAATTGATTCTAATAAAATTAAAAGAAACGTCTCTGAATATACGCCAAATGGCTCTGAGATAACTCAAAAACCTGAGGAGTTGTTAGAGCGTATTATTAGTTTATCTTCTCCTAAAAACGGTTTTGTCATTGATTATTTTTCTGGTTCTGGAACAACAATTGCAGTTGCTCATAAACTTGGTAGGAAGTGGCTTGGAATTGAGATAAATACGTATTTCGAAAGTGATGTTTTATGGAGAGCGAAAAATGTAATTTTTGGAAAAAAAGTAGGTATTTCTAAATTTACTGACACAAAAAAAGGTGGAGCCTTCAAATACTTCGAATTAGAACAATACGAAGATACATTATCAAGAGCTAAATACCAGTGGCAAAATAAAGAAGGTAGAAAACAAGTAGAGCAATATAGTTTTTTACAAGATCAAAAACTGTTAGATGCTATTGAAATAGAATATAAAAACAAAAACGCAAAAGTAGTTTTTGAAAACCTCTATCCTGATGCAGATATTGCTGAAACCCTCTCAAATGTTTCAGGCAAACACATCAAACAAAAATTTGAAGATAAAGTCATTTTTGAAGATGGAAGCGAAGTAGTGTATGCTGATATGACTTTTGAAAAATATCCTTTGATTAAGCCATTAATTTGGTGGAATAGCAAATAAACTGACAAACAATGGCTAAAATAGTATTAGAAAAATTAGTTAAAGATAATCCAGCTGGTTTACTTGAGTTTTTCAAAAACTTGGATAAGGAAACTTTTGGTATTGATTGGAAGTTGCACGAATACCAACAAACAGCTTTAAAACACGCTTTAAATACGCTTTTTTATTTCTTTCATCAAAAAGAACATCTTTACAATCACTACCAAACGCAAACCATTGAAGATTGGAAAAAACAAATGAGCTATGCTAACGACAGCACTCATTTTGGTTTGTTAGGTCAGTACTATAAAGTAGAAGATAACCAAATACCCTATACAGAATTTTTAAATCGTGCATCTTTATGGATGGCAACAGGTTCAGGTAAAACTTTGGTTTTAATTAAACTTATTGAGTTTTTACATCAATTAGCCACTTATAACCATATTCCTAAAAACGATATTTTAATTCTCGCCCCCAAACCTGAAATTCTAAATCAGATTAAAGAGCATATTGAAGTATTCAATAAAAACAGTTCTGTAAAAATCAATCTCAAAGATTTAAGAGAGTTTGAAAAATCAAAGCACTTACAAACATCTTTATACGAACCTGATGGCATCACTGTTTTTTATTACAGAAGCGACAACATTACTGATGTTGATAAAACAGAGCAGTTGAGTTACAAAACGGTATTAAACAATGGTAAGTGGTATGTGCTATTAGATGAAGCACATAAAGGAGACAAAGAAGATAGTATTAGACAAGCTTATTACTCTATTTTGGCTCACAAAGGCTTTATTTTTAGTTTTTCGGCAACATTTACAGATACAGTTGATATTGTTACCACTGCCTATAATTTCAATCTTAAAAAATTCATTGAAACAGGATATGGAAAGCATATTACTGTAAGCGGTCAGGAATATAAAAATTGGAATAAAAACAAAGGTGATTTTTCAGAAACAGAAAAAACAGAAATGGTAGTAAAATCTTTATTGGTTTTAACTGCAATTAAAAAAGAAGCTGAATATATCAAAACACATCATCCTGATTTGTACCACAATC
>JAAYKF010000133.1 GCA_012522535.1 Bacteroidales bacterium | reverse complement strand
TTTAACCTAAGTTGCCGTGTGGTCTTTCATCAAAAAAAGACAAATACAAATAGCAGTATGCAGTATAATGAGCGTTTTTATTCTGTATTTATTCTCAATTTCCTTTCACCTTTACAAACTTTCAACTTTCCCCTTTACATACCTTTCCCTTTTCCCTAATCTTCTCTTTTATGTTTCCATCTGCGGTGTGTCCAGAGCCAGTCGTAGGTTTGTTCGTGTAGAGAATTTTCTAACATTTTTGCATAGATGCCCATAATGTCCATCTCTTTGTCTTTGGAAGCATCTTCTGTAATTAGGTGAAATTTTACTCTATATTTTCCGCGTGCTACTCTTTTATTCTCAATGTAAACTACGGCTGTGCCAAGAGATTTTGCAATTTTTTCGCCACCATTAAAAAAAGCTGTTTCTTGATTCATAAAATTTATCCATGCACCAATTTCGCTTTTGGTTGGAGTTTGGTCGGTGGCAAAAAAGTAAATCTGTTTTTTGTCCTTATTGTTGATGATAAAACGAAGGAAGTTTTTGAAATTCACCATTCTATCTTTATAAAACTTATCTCTTAAGGATTGCATATATTTATCAAAATATTTATTTGAAAGAGGTTTGTAAGCTACATAACCCTCATGTTCCAATCTTGACTGCAATCCAGGTCCCAGCCATTCCCAATTGCCTTTGTGAGCCATAAGTGCAACCACACTTTTATTTTCTTCGTATAGTTTATCTAAGATTTCAATATTTTCAATTTCGACTCTACTTTTTAAATCATCTAATTTTATTCTCTCGATTTTAATATTTTCGATAATAATATCAGTGATGTTTTTGTAGGTCATTTTTAGAATCTTTTTTAGCTCTTTTTCGCTTTTGTCGGGAAAGGAGAGTTTGAGGTTAGTCATTGCCACTTCTTTTCTATATCCAATAATTTTGCCCATTACGAAGGCTGCAAAATCTGAAAATGCGTATGCACACCTCCAAGGTAAAATTGATATGAAGAAAGAGAATGCTCTAAAAAAATAGTATCCAATCATTTTAACCTCCTGACTTTTTTGATTTATATCCAGCTTTTGTGAGCAAATCCAAGACCTTGTCTCTTACATCGCCTTGAAGTATAATTTCGCCATTTTTGGCACTTCCGCCCACACCACATTTTGTTTTTAGTGTTTTGGCTAATTCGTTTAAATCGTCGTCGCTGCCAACAAAGTCTTTTATAAGTGTTGCCATTTTTCCACCTTTGAGTCTGTCTAACCAAATTCTAAGGTTTTGCTGTTGAGGTGGAAGCGTTTCATCTTGCTCCTCTTCTATATAATCGGGAACAAAATCAGGATTGGTGGAATATACAATGCCATCTTTGGTGGCTCTGTTTTTTTTACTCATTTTTACTATTTTATGGTACTACAATATTTAGTGATGCAATATCGCATTTAATTTCTATTTTATCAATTTGCTCCTCTTTTTCGCCGTCGATGTGGAGGTAGAATTTTTCTTTGTCGGCTCTTTCGATGTCCAATTGAGTGCACTCGATGCTTGTCATAATTTTAGTTTTATCAATTTTTCCCAAAAATAGTTTTGGTGCAAGGAGTATGGCTCTAAGAATATTTGGTTTTTTCAGGATGCTAATATTTAGCATTCCATCGTTCACTTGGGCTTTAGGTGCAATTTTGGTGTTGTAGCCCCATTGCGAGGAGTTGGCAATGGTGATGAGAAATGCTGAAGTTTCCAGTCTCTCTTTTTTGGTTGTTAGAATATATTTTTCGGTTTTAAATTTAAAAAAGTTTTGCACAGCAAGGCTGAAATATGGCAAGAAACCTCTTTTTACAGATTTGTCATATTTATAAGCCACAAAGGCATCGTAGCCTAATCCGGCAATGCTCACAGCACGTTTGTTGTTTATGGTAAAAGTGTCAATTTTTTCTATTTTGGCTCTGTTAATCAGTTCAATGGCTTTTTTTAGATTGAAAGGAACTTTCAGGTGGTGAGCCAAGCCATTTCCCGAGCCGATGGGGATAATTCCCAGTGCAATATTGTTATTTACAATCACTCGACTAATTTCGTTCAAAGTGCCGTCGCCACCTACGGAGACAATAATATCCACATTTTCAATTAGTGCTTTTTGGGCTAATTCGCTGGCGTGCGATTTATACTGAGTTACAAAAATCTCATTTTGATTTTTATGGTCGGCGTAGCTCTTTATGGCATCAATTGCTTTTTGTTGCTTGCCAGTGCCCGATTTTGGATTAACAATATACCAGATTTTCATAATTCAGTTTTCGGTGCAAATTTACCAAATTATGGCATAAGTTGATTGAGCAATAGTCTATTGTTATATTGCTGGATGTATGATTTAATTAAAATTTCTTTTTCTTTAGGATAATAAATTTCGTCTATTATGTTGTTAATGAGCATTTTGTCCTCTTTTAAAGAGTGTGCTGAGGTGATTTTATTTTGATTCCAAATATATAATGTATCATCAAAAATAAATTGAAAATCGGGTTGAAGATA
>JAAYKF010000132.1 GCA_012522535.1 Bacteroidales bacterium | reverse complement strand
TTTCTGTTAGCCAATAGAAAAACTTACTTTTTGTCATTATGGCTTGCTCAAAGGCAAGTAGTACTTTTACATCATAATCGGTTAAACAACGCATAGCTTTTATGAATATACAACTGTGTTAATGCCAACTTTTCTAACTTTATCTGCAATTTTTTCAAGTTCTTCATCGGAGATTTTTTCAAGTTTACTCAAAGGGGTTTCTCTATCTATGGGATAAAGAATTACAGATCTGGGTTTTATTTTTTTGAGATGCTCTATCCACACTTCAACCTCTTTTTCGGAGGTGTTGTCGATGATTTCGCCATCCATTTCACCGCGCAATAGTAGTGTTTGTATGGATAGATTTCCTTTCATTTTTATTAGATTTTCGACAATTTCGCTGAGGGATAAGTTTTTGAAAACCTTATTTATTCTTCTGTACATCAGGTCGCTACCAGCATCTAATTTCATCCACGGATTGTCTATTTTCATTAGAGCCTCTCTTATGCCAACTTTGTGAATCATGGTGGAGTTTGATAAACAGGTAACCTTCGCCTGCGGAGCATGTATGTCTCTGAGTTGCAGTACGTTATTTATGATTTCAACAAATTCGGGGTGTAAACTTGGCTCTCCATTTCCTGCAAAAGTGATACTGTTCAAGTCAAATTTCTGTTCTTTTAATTCAATTAATCGTTTTTCCAAAGCAGGAATTATCTTCTCCAATTTGGGAAGTTTGTCATCTTTATTCTCAATTTCTTCGCCCCATCCACATTCGCAATAGACACAGTTGAAGGTGCATATTTTCTTACTCCCGGGAAGCAAATTCACCCCCAAGGAGTTGCCTAAACGTCTGCTACGTATAGGTCCAAAAACTAATTCGTCCCATAAAATTCCGCTCATAACATTTTATTTTTGTAAAGATAATAAATCTTTGCGAGCTTGCAGTTTTAGTTTGCTCAGATTGATATATTCTCTTTGTTAAATACTGGATTTGCATAGATTCTTAAAAATATCTCTTTGGATATTTCTTGATTTTCTTTTATCTCTGATAATTTTTCTTCAAGATATTTTATGAAATTATTTTTTTCCTCTTGGCTATAATTTTCGGCGTATTTGGATGAGTTGCAAAGCATATCGGCAGCTATGTAGTTGTTGGCAAAGAGGTGATAATTGCTCAAAATTTGTTTGTCGATGACATTGGCTACGTTTTGCAAAAATTCATTTTCGTTACCTTCAAAATTTTGCCATTGCTCCGAAAGGGAGTTTATAGGTTTCCCAATGTGTAATTTCACATTTCCTTTGTTTTGAAAAACGCCAGTTTTTATGCTTACAAAATCTTCTCCACTCTCTTTTTCATACTTTCCGTTGATTTTTAGAGAGCTCAACTCTTTGGTTTTCAAGATGTCGCAGCTTTCGTATTCGTATGAAACCGAAACGGGAACAATATTTAGGTTGTAGATTTTTTCTGAAATATTCTCCTTGCCGCTCATCGATAGCATTTTTAGGAGCCCTTGCTGTGTGGCATCTTTTCCATCTTTTGTACGTCCGTTGCGTTGTGCAATCCACACCGATTCACCTTCGCCGATGCTGTGCTGAATATAGGACGAAAGTATGGCTGAGTTTTTGACCAATTCTCTAACGGAGCCATCGCGTAGCACTAAAAACATTTTATTTAGTTTGGAGATATCCATGAGTATGTCGTTGAAAACCAAGTTGTTGCCGATGGCTGTGCGGGTGGTTTTATGCCCTTTGTCGAAGAGTGCCACTTGCAGCATTGCCGAATCTAAAACAATGTCTCTATGGTTAGAGATAAATAGATAGGATTTGTCTTTTTGGATATTTTCAAATCCTTCGAGTTTTAGCTCTGTGATTGTTGTTGAGATTATCTTTTTGAAAAATCCAGCAGAGATACCAACTTGAAAATCATCAACGCTATTGATTTTTGAAAATTGCTCGATTTCGTTTTCAATGTCCTCTTTGCCCAATAGATATTTTGAAAGAAAAAGTTGAAATTTTTCTTCTTTCAAAATCCTTTTTATGGCATCATTGACTTCGTGGTCATAAAAGGGTCTGATTTTATTGTATTCTGTGTTCATTGTATCTATTTTTTGCAAAAATAATCTTATAATTTGTGATTTTTATTGTTTGCTGAATATTTGAGATTTTTTAATGATTAAAACTTATCATAGTGTTTTTTTACCATATCTATACAAATGTTTAAAAAGTGTTAAAGTCTTCTTTTGTACAGATTGTAGGCAACTTATAGCTGGCATTTTATGTCTAATAATCAAATAGACATATTTGTGGTATTATGCTCCTGATTTGTAATCCACTTTAAAACAGTCTAGTTTTATGTTGTTTATTCCCATTTTATAGAAGCATCTTCCCAGGGTGCTTCTATTTATTTATATGAGACATCCTAAACTAGGTTTTAAACCTACAAGGTCGTGAAGACCTTGCAGGTTATGCTATACTAATTTAAAAACATTATATACCTTTATTCCTCGACCTTAAACCTACAAGGTCGCGAAGACCTTGCAGGCTATGTTCAATAAAATATAATAGTTCGACTGGAATGAAGACTGGACTAATGCTTAATTAATTTTCTATTTATAAGATTGAAGTTGTTAGTTATCTTTAGGATATAAACTCCTTTGGGAAGTTTTTCGGTGTTGATTTTTACAAGTTTTGAAGAGTTTACAATTTGTTTGTGCCAGATTTTTCCATTAACATCAGCTATTTCGATGATAAAATCTTCTTCATCGGAGTTTTTAAAATCGATGGTGAAGTCATCATTAAATGGATTTGGGTAAACAGCAATTTCATTATCAAAATGGTGTTCATTACATTTTATGGTAATGGGTCCAAAACTTTCGCTTTGTCCGTCGAAGTCGATTTGAGTGAGTCTGTAGAGTTCATCTTCTTTCCACTTGGGGTCAAAGTGGCTGTATTCAATAATTTGATTACTATTACCTTTTCCATCAATTTTTACCACATCTTGCCAGTTTTTCAAATCGGTAGATTTTTGTAGCAAGAAGTAGTTGTTGTTAATTTCTGATGATGTAATCCATTGGATTTTAGCTCCATTTTGGCTACATTGTGCAAAGAAATCTAGCAGTTCGATGGGGAGTTCGTTTTCTTTTGCTCCACCAAAACCGAATTGGGAAAATCCTGTTAACCCCGAACGTGCAACTGTTGGAACAGCAGCAGTTCCTTCTGGTTGAATGTGAATGCCAAGCACTGTCCATGGTTCAGATGCATTTTCTCTTTTGAGAAGGGTTAGTTTTGTTAAATCAATAATATCTATAAATCCTTCTCCTGTAAAGCGTGCTGTATATTCTCCTCCTGTTAGGTTGTTTGCTGTGATTTCCCAATAGCCTTGATTTTCGGCATTAGTAATTTTATATTCAAATCCGCCTGCATCGATAATGCTGATGGGCAAGCCATTATAGCCCATATCTTGTTCAATAAATTCAGCTATAAGACTTCCTGCTGTTGTTGGAGCGGTTGTAAATTCAATTTTCGCAAACCTGTTTTTATATCCACCATTATCAACTCCCAATGGGAAAGCTGAATGTTTTAAATCAGACAAGGTATCACTAAACCAACGTTTCATTTTTCCTAATACGTAGCCAGAAGTATATGCTAACTCACCTTTTTGAGTTGTATTAACACCCAATTCTAAGAGATAATCTTCTGTTTTAATAATTCCATTAGTCATTTTCAGCACATTTTGAACTTGGAAATCTCTGTCAAGCAATAAACTTCCGCCGCTCTTATCGGTTTCAATTATATAAGCTTCGATTGTTCCTGTTCCTGAAATAGTTTGGTCGTTGTTTCCTGAGAATTTTAAAACTCTTTCTGTTTCTCCACCTAAGATGCTTAGAGTTCCGTCAACATTCAAATCTCCTTTGAGTTCAAATCCAGTTCCGTGGTCTGTATTTGCAGTATTGCTGTTTTTTAATACAGAACCAGTGCCAATATTTAGGTCTCCGTATATCAGCATTGGCTGTACATTGTAGTTGCAATTGCTAACTATACAGGCTGCTCCAGTAGTTCCAATATTAAAATCTCCTTTTACGGTGGCAAACCCCCCTGTGCTTCCAGAGAATGAATTGTTGTTGTTACCTCCCCATGCATAAGCAGTGGCTGTTGTGTTTTCGAAACTTAAATTTGGATAGAAGAAATTTATAGTTCCAACATTGGGATTTCCAACTCCATTATAACGATAAATCCATTGGGCATCATCGGGTATATTTGACATTCCGCCTTCGTATTTATCGCGATAAACAACTGAAGAGCCACCATCACTTTTAATTATTGTGCCTGTGGATGCTAATATCCAAGTTGCTGAATTAGTGAACTTTAGAGAGTTGGCATTATTTGTTTTGTCGTATAAAGTTCCTTCAACAATTAAATCTGGACCTGCGTTTGTGCCGTTTATTGTTAGTTTGGCTGAAGCCTTCAATTCTAAGCTTGCATTTTCTTCAATTGTTAGTTTTTTAATGCCGATATGATTATCAGTACCTTCTAAATCATTAACGATTCTTGTTCCGCTTTGAATAATAACTTCCTCTGAATTAAAGTCTCTTGGGAATGTACATGCTGGTTCGTATGTAATATTGTCGGAGGACATTTCCCAATTGGTATAATCTGACCAATCTCCATCTACTAAAGTAACAGAGCGATAATAGGGTTTTGTTTCTACCTTGATTTGTGCTGCATTGGATACTATTATACATGATTCTTTGGAGATTTCGCAATAGAATTGATAATCTAAAAGTAAACCCAAATCACCTCCTGTAATTGTTAGAGTGGCACTATTTTCGCCATTTATTATTCCATGACTTATATTGCTTGCGTTCACATCAAGCCAGTCTGTCATATTGGAGGGGTTGTTGAATTTCCATTTGTAAGAAACATTTGGGTCTGAGGATGTTACAGAGAGTGTAATAGTATTACATGCTGTAATATCAGTTGGATGGGCTGTTATTGTGAAAAGAGGAGTTTCCACCGCTGGACTTACTCCCAAAACAGTAGGTGGACAGGTATTAGATTCTAAAAAGGTATTGGTCCAAGAACTTTCATTATGTGTTGGGTTGGGTTCAAAATTGGTACGTAGATAGTAATATCCAATTTGGTTGGGAGTTGTTACTCTATCCACTATTTGGCTAGTTGAAATTTTAACCAATCTAAAATCATCATCATCATTAAAACCAGTGTGTTTTGAGCCAGTTAGAGTGTATAGATGAGCACAGCTTGAGTTATCTACATTAATAACATAAATTTCTCCAGTTTGCAATGTGCCTGATGGAAAATGCCAATTGTCTTCAGAGTCTCTTTCTACTCTATATTCACTTAAATCTATGGGCGAATAAGAGGCATTCAAGATAGAAATTAAGCCACTGGCACCTCCTTTATTGTCGAAAAACTCATAGAAAATAAGTCCGCCATTTGATTCTGTAATGCCATCAATAGTAACGTTGGAACTATTACACATTCCAGTTTTGCTAATAAAATTAAAGTTATTTGCACTTCCATTTTTACAATCATAAGCATCAAACACATAAATAATACTTGCGGCATTAAGAGAATAAGGTACTTCGGCAACAATGATTGTATCGTTTAATACATTAAAACTTAGGGCATCAGATGTGCCGAATTTCACTGCCGTAGCTCCAGTAAATCCAGTTCCTTTAATAGTAACCATTGTTTCTGAAGGTCCAGAAGTGGGAGTAAACGAAATGATTGAGTGCGTTGGAACGCAAAAAGCCTCCCATTGTGCATATAGTGTAACATCTTCTGTTCCCATATCAAAGCTTGCACCATCGGCGTAGGAGGTTCCAGAGCCATCTTCTTCGGTGTTCCAAGATGTGAAATTATGGTTGTCTCTTATGAAAGTGTTGAGGTTTATGGTGGTAGTTGTATTATCTATGACAGCTTGATTAGGCATTGAGCCTGTTCCGCCGTTGGCTTCGAAAATAATGTTGTGGGAGGGTTTACAATAAACCTCAAAATCATCTACATAACGTTCGTGTCCCCCTGTGCTTCTTTGGTCTAATAGACGGATATAAATATCAGTATATGATGATAAATCGTAGGTGAATTCTTGATAAGTTGTAGTAGCACTTGATATAGTTCCAATATCGGTCCAATTACTTGCATCAGTAGAAACTTGAATGTTTAATTTCCAAGCTGTAGTATTACTACTTCTTCTATACCAAAAAGATAGTTGTTCTGGGAAATCAATTTTTGGGGTATAAATGGCATCATCAACACCATTAAAAGCCATAGATGCACTGCCAGTTCTGGGATTGTTGGTAGTTCTAATGGCTCCATTTGTAGAGTTTGTCCACCCTGCTGGTGGAAATGTTGAGCTTTCAAAACTTTCATCAATACATGGTGGAACATACACATCCCACTGTGCATACAAAGTAACATCACTTGTTCCCATGGTAAAGTTTGCACCATCGGCGTAGGTGGTTCCGGTGCCGTCAGCATTTGTATTCCATGATGCAAAAACATAGCCTGTTCTGGTATAAGCATTGGTGGTTAAGTTAGCACTAGCACCCTGTACAATAGCTTGGTTTGACATTGAACCACTATTTGAGCCATTTCCATCAAAAATCACATTATAAA
>JAAYKF010000131.1 GCA_012522535.1 Bacteroidales bacterium | reverse complement strand
TGGCGAGGTTGCAAAACTTCCAACGAAGAGAAAATGTCAAACGTAGCCTTTCTGCGAACCCATATTCAATATTTGCCACAACTTTTTGGAGAGAATGAAATTAGCGAAATTTGGATAACCTTTCCCGACCCTCAGCCCAAAAAAGAACGTAAAAGACTCACTTCCAACAATATGATTGATAGGTACGTGCAAGTGCTTAAACCTGATGGAATCATGCATCTAAAAACAGATAGTGAGTTTTTCTATGATTTCACACTTGAGGTTATAGAAGAAAATAATCATAATATTTTAACCCAAACCCGAGATTTGTACTCAGAAATGCCACAAAGCGAAGTGGCATCAATACAAACTTATTATGAATCTATTTGGTTAGAAATGGGTAAGAAAATTCACTACCTAAAATATAAGCTTAACCCTAAATTATTCCAAAAATAGTGAAATCCCCCAATGACGATTTTTTTATGCAAGTATGGAAGTTAGCATCGCTAATTCCTTATGGCAGAGTAACTTCCTATGGAGCCATAGCCAATGCTTTGGGGAAAACTAATGCCTCCAGAATGGTGGGTTGGGCAATGAGCAAATCATCCTTAGCACCCTTTAATGTGCCCGCTCACAGAGTTGTAAATCGCATTGGAGTTCTCACGGGCAGAAACTCTTTTGAAGAGCCTTTTTTGATGGAAAAACTTCTGAAACAAGAGGGCGTTGAGGTGAAAAATAATAAAGTTGTTAAGTTTGAAAAGCTTTTTTGGAACCCTATGCAGGAATTGGATTTTTAGTTATATTTGCTAAAAATATTTTGATTATGGAAAAATCGTTATTAAACAAAAAGAACCTCTTTGTTCTTATTTCATTTTTGTGTTTTGTGCCCTCGGTTTTTTTGATTTTTCTTAAAATAAGAGTGGTTATGGAACTAAACACAAATATCCTTGGAATACCCATTTCGCAGTCCATCAATGAGTCGTACTCATTTTCCTATTTTGCCAATAACAAGATAGAAAGCATACTGCTGATTTTGGTGTCGTTAATATCGCTAATTATTGCATATTTCAGAAAGTACAAATATTTGTGGTTCGTTTTCGGAGGGCAAATATTGGTGTTAATTTGGTCAATATTAGGTGTTGTGAAAAATGCATTTGAAATGAATGACTCTGGCCTGTCGAAAATGATAATGGATGCCATCGGCACACCCAAAGTTTCGGTCTATCCACGCGAAGGAATAATATTGATGATTTTGGGAGTGATTTTTCTTTTAGCAGCAATTGTTATTAAAGAAAAAGATGAAAGTCAGGAACTACCTGCTGAAACTCAAATAGATAACTAAAAAATGTTTAGAAGATTCTCTTATTTTATTCTCCAAATTTTTGGCTGGAGAGTTGTGGGCGATGTGCCTCCCGAAGCACAAAGATGTGTATTGGTTTTTGCTCCACACACATCGGCATGGGATTTTATTGTGGGAAAAATGGCACTATATTATATGCGTGTACCAGTAAAATTTATGATTAAAAAGGAGGCTTTTTGGTTCCCTTTGGGATTAATCCTAAAAGCAATGGGGGCTATTCCTGTAAACCGACAGCAGTCGATGCGACTGCCAGTTTATGCTGCCGAACTTTTTGAGAAAAACGAAAAATTGGCACTTATGATAGCACCCGAAGGAACTCGTAAAAATACTGAAAATTGGAAACGAGGATTTCACTATATCGCACAAAAAGCAAATGTCCCTATGGCAATCGGCTTTATGGATTGGAAAACAAAAACAGGAGGAATTATCACCATTAAAGAACCCAGCAACGACTATGAAAAAGATTTAGAGGAGATTCAAAAACATTATTATGGAATGCAGGGTAAATATAAAGGTCAATTTAACTTAGAAAATAGAACAAAAGATGAATAATATTAGCACAGAAGATAAAAAGTTTTTACAAATAGCCATAGATTTGGCAGTTGAGAATGCCCAGTCGGGGCAGGGTGGACCCTTTGGAGCCATTGTGGTGAAAAATGGCGAAATCATTGCCACTGGCTCAAATATAGTAACAGTGGTAAACGACCCCACAGCTCATGCCGAAGTTACTGCCATAAGAAATGCTTGCGAAAAATTAAACGATTTTCAGTTGGAAAATTGTACAATCTATTCCAGTTGCGAGCCGTGCCCAATGTGTTTGGGTGCCATTTATTGGGCTCGTCCCACAAGATTGGTCTATGCTGCCACAAAAGATGATGCCGCAAAAGCTGGATTCGATGATTCTTTTATTTATCATGAATTGGAAAAAGAGCAGAAAGATAGAACCATCAAAACAGAACAAATAATGCGAAAAGAGGGCTTCGAGCCTTTCGAGATTTGGATAAATTCCGAGGATAAAATTGAGTATTAGCATTGTTTATTTCAAATTTCAAAGAAAATGAAACTGCATTTTAAAGAACATAATTCTGTTGATTATAACAATTATTCTTTTCCTTATTGTGTCTATTGTATTAAGGAAGAGGGTGATAAATATAGCGATATCTATTCTCAAGGATTTTTGCCCTATACCAATAATTTGGACATTGAAGATGAAATCTACTATTTGGCAAAAAGCATCAGGGTTGACTTAGCAGATAAAATTTGGAACTCTAAACAGAAAAATGTATTTAATAAGTTTGCTAAAATATATGATGAAAATCATATAAAAATTGAACTTAAGAATAAGGCTGAATATATCTACGATGAGAATTTTGATAATTGGTGTTTGAAAAATGCTAAGAATAATTTCTTAAATCGCGAGCGATTAAAGTATATTCAATCTCGGCTATATTTGAAAAATATAATGACAATTTCGTATAAAGGCGAACTTTTGGCACATCTTTATGTGGTTCGCCAAGAGTCGAATTTTCTGCATGTGTGGTTCAATTTCTATGACTTGAAAAAGGATATGAACGACTTTGGAAAATGGATTATCCTGCAAGCCATACAATGGACAAAAGATAATAATTACAAATATTTCTACATAGGAACTTGCTACTCTCGTTCTGCATTTTATAAGCTAACACTAAGTCCTAAAGTTCAATATTTTGATGGAATGGGCTGGAATAACGATATAAGTAATTTGAAAAAACGACTTTTGAGCGAAAGAGAATTGAAAAAAGTGTCCAAGTATTAGCATTTAAGACAAAAGTATAAATTTTTAATATTATGAAAAGAAATTTAATTTTACTTTTTTTGCCACTATTTTTTATGGTAAAGATAGATGCTCAGGATTTTAAATTTAGAGCATCATTGGATTATTTAGTTGACTATGACTGGAATATACCACAATCTGAAACTTTTGGTGTAAACAAAGAAGTTTCTCTAAAGTCAAGAACGCCTGTCAAGGTTGGAATTGGTGCCCAAATGGATTTTGGAGCTATTTCTCCCTCTTTGGATTTGAATCTGATTTATAGGAGAATTAATTATCAAGAAAGGCATGTTTCAGTTTCGGATTTCAACCACTATTCGTTGAATATTCCATTAAATGTAAACCTAAGTTTGCCCGTTACTGATGAATCTTCTTTTATTGCCAATTTGGGTGGTGGAATTAACTATGTTCTAACTCCGTCTGATAAGATGAAGTCAGAATTATATACCAATGGCGTTTTAGTTGAGTATTTCAAAATATTAAATCCCGGTACGGTTTCGCCCTTTGTAAATCTTGGTATTGGCTGGCAATTATCCTTTGAAAATGTAGGCGATTTCCAGCTAAAACTTCAATACAATTATGAATTGTTGGGGCATGTGCAGTATGAAACGAAAATGGGCTCATTTATATACAATAGCAAAAAGTATAATCTAAACTACTTCACTTGTGGATTGACATATCTGTTCCCATTAAAAAAAGTGAAATAAAATTTTCCTGCGTTTTAGTCTGACGACTAATAGGCTTGTGCGGAACAATTCAGCTGATTACTTGTCTTTATTGTGTTTTTTCAACCAATCCAAAGCACCTTCAATTGATGCCCATACTTCTTGTGCATAAGATGCGTAATAGTTAGCTTCGTTTTCGTCACCAATGCCGTAATATTCTGCAATTTCTCCTATTTGTTTTTTTAATAAAAGTCGTTTTGCAACATGCTTGTTTTGTGCAAGTGCTTTTTCTAGTAATTTATTGGAATTCTTAGTCTCGCCTTCTGTCTTAAAAGCAAACAAAGCACGGTTGAAAAGCGGAAAAGCCATGAAGTCATCCTCATATGCTTTTGCGTATTTCTTGAACTTTTTGTCTTCATTAAGTTCAATCAAGTAGAGGAGGAGTTGGTCTCTAACTCCTTGATTGTCATTAGGGTTTAACTCAATCATTTCTTCATAAATAGCAACACTCTCTTTTTTGTTATCCATTGTATATTGACATTCAGCATATTGTTGCATACAACGCATAAATGGCCTTGTTTCGTGGATACCCCAAAAATGGCCTTTATTTTTTTCTAGAAAATCACCACCAAATATTTTTCTGCCAATTGAAACTCCTCTTTCGAAAAATACATTTGCAATAATAGCGTTTTGTTCTATTATACCTAAATATTCATAAGCTTCGATGCAATTTATATCTAGTGCTAAAGCTATTTCGATTTTTTTTCTACCATTTTGTGGTGTAAGTTCATATGCTTCGAAAACTAAATCTTGTGCTTGTTCTTTAAGAGTTAACTTGTCCTTAGACATAGTTGGGATGTCTTGACCAATTAGGCTGTCCAAAAACTTTTCAAGCTCTTCTTTCGTTTCAAAATTCTGTGCATTTATATGCCTTTGCAGGTCTGACATAAATTTTTCGTCTTCTTTATTCATATCTTAAATTTAATCATTTAAAAATTACCATTGAGCAAACTAAAATTATACTATTATATGTCTCCATTTTGTATTATTTATTTTGCGAAGTCCAAATGTACAAAGTTTTAAATTAAAAAAATAGTCTTTGACAAAAAATATCCTATTTATAATATGTTGATATAAAATCAATTATAATAATAAATTGTTCTAACTATTTTATTAATTTTCCAAATATTTATTGTTACTAAAGCTTACACCATCTCTTCGGGCTTCACCCATTTGTCGAAATCACTTTCGGATACGCCGTTGGCAATGGCGGCTTCTCTTAGAGTAATGCCGTTTTTATTGGCATATTGGGCAATTTTAGCAGCATTGCTATATCCAATATGTGGATTTAGTGCCGTGGCAAGCATTAATGATTTTTCCAAATAGTTTTTCATGTTTTCCTCATCGGGCTCCATCCCAGCTACACAATTTACAATAAATGATTGAATTGAATCAGCAAGCAAGTTGCTGGAATTGAGAACATTACTGATAATCATCGGCATAAAAACATTTAGCTCCAAATGTCCCTGCATTCCGCCAATGGTAACGGCTGCA
Source organism: Bacteroidales bacterium (assembly GCA_012522535.1). Taxonomy (GTDB): domain Bacteria; phylum Bacteroidota; class Bacteroidia; order Bacteroidales; family WCHB1-69; genus JAAYKF01. The sequence continues at coordinate 2,236 of JAAYKF010000131.1, read as the reverse complement.
TCGTTGCCCATCACCTGAGCACAAACCATAGTAATAGCCTCAATTTGTGTGGGATTTACCTTTCCGGGCATAATGGAAGAGCCGGGCTCATTTTCGGGTATTCGTACCTCTGCCAAGCCACATCGTGGACCTGATGACAATAGTCGTAAATCATTGGCAATTTTCATTATAATTGTGGCAAGGGTTTTCAATGATGCCGAAACAGCCACAAAGGCATCGTGTGCCGCCATGGCAGTAGATTTACAAGCAATGGGAGTGAAGTTGAAACCAGTTTCTGTTTTTAAGTACTCAATGGCAATTTTATCATAATTTTCAGGAGCATTCAAGCCTGAACCAGAAGCTGTTCCGCCCAAAGGAAGTTCCAAAAGAAAACTCATAGAGTTTTCCAGCGAATTAAGACCCATTTTTAGCTGATGATAGTATGAGAGCAAATTTTGCTCAAAGCTAATAGGGGTGGCATCCATCATATGTGTTCTGCCAGTTCTGACGATATGTCCATACTCTTTTGCCTTTTGCTCAAATTCTGTCATTAAGTTTTTTATTTGGGGTAAGAGTTTGGTATGCAATGCTTTATATGCAGCCACTCTCATAGATGTTGGAAAAACATCATTGGTAGATTGCGATTTATTTACATCATCGTTGGGGTGTACAAAAAGTGGTTTTTGACTTAAATCGCCAAATTTTTTCTGTTGAATTCTGAAAGCTACAACTTCATTCACATTCATATTTGTTTGCGTGCCAGAGCCTGTTTGCCAAATTACTAAAGGAAATTGCTCATCGTGCTGACCAGCAATAATTTCATCGCAAATTTCCCAAATAAGATTTTTCTTCTCTTGACTCAAAACTCCAGTTTTGAAGTTGGCATATGCTGCTGCCTTTTTCACCAAAGCTATACTGTGAATAAGCTCCAATGGCATTTTGTTTGTTCCTATTTTGAAATTTTGCAGAGACCTTTGTGTATTAGACCCCCATAGTGCATCCTTGGGAACTTCAATTTGCCCCATGCTGTCGCTTTCAGTTCTTGTTTTCATGCTTTTTATTTTAAAATTTCAAAAACTTTTTCTGGTGGACGACAAACTACGCCTCTGTATCCTTTCACCACTATTGGACGCTCAATCAATCTGGGATTGTCGCACATAATTTGTATCCATTCGTGGCGGTTGAAGTTTTTGTCCTTTAGTTCAGATTTGTATATAGCTTCATTTTTTCTGACCAAGTCAAAAGGTTCTATATGTAATAAGTTCAGAAGTTTATCTAAAGATTTGGGTGTGAATTTATCCTTTTGATAATTGATTATTTCAACATCCTCGCTATGTTTTTCCACTTCTGCTAATACCTGTCTGCTGATTTTACAACGCGGGTTGTGATAAATTGTAATCATATCTATTTTTGAGAATTTTCGTAATCTTTTAAGAATTGTTTCAAACCATTGTCTGTAAGTGGGTGGTTCAAAAGAGCCAACATCGACGAAAGTGGGCATGTAGCAACATCGGCACCAGCTTCGGCACACTCAATTATGTGCATCGGATGACGAACTGAAGCTGCCAATATTTGAGTTTGGAAACCGTAGTTGCTGTATATATCAACTATTTGACGAATTAAATCAACGCCATCGTGCGAAATATCGTCCAAACGACCCACAAAGGGCGAAACATAAGTAGCACCACATTTTGCAGCCAAAAGTGCTTGACCCGCAGAGAAAATTAATGTGCAATTGGTCTTAATTCCATTGTCGGTAAAATAGCGTATAGCCTTCAAACCGTCAGCCGTGATGGGAACTTTTACAACAATATTTGGGTGTAGTTTAGCTAATTTTTCACCCTCTTCAATCATTCCTTCATAATCTAAAGAGATAACTTCGGCACTTACTGGACCATCTACTATTTCGCAAATTTCTTTGTAGTGTTGATAGATATTGTCAATACCTTTTATATTTTCTTTTGCCATCAGCGATGGATTGGTGGTTACACCGTCAATAATGCCCAGTTGAACAGCTTCTTTAATCTGCTCTAAGTTGGCTGTGTCGATAAAAAATTTCATATTACTTTCCTTTTTTTGTGTAAAAATAGCAATAAAAAAATGAGCCTGCAAATAGCAAACTCATTTTTTATTGGTTTTAACTTTCAATTACTCTTTTATGATTTTTGAAGTGCCAAGTATTTGACCTCTATCAAAATATTTTACAAAATATATTCCACTATTTAGCTCTTTCAGTGAGATTGAAAAATGTCCGTCG
>JAAYKF010000130.1 GCA_012522535.1 Bacteroidales bacterium | reverse complement strand
GTAATATTTCTCTATCTCTGGCTTTCCGTTGGGATATTTTTTTTCCACAACCTTTTCTTCTTTCTTGCCAGCACAAGAAAATATAAAAATTGAAACTAATAAATATAAAAAATATTTTTTCATACTAATTTTTCGATTTTGAATATTCACTATTTAGTCCCTTTAAAACATCAGAAGTGATGTCAAATTCGGGGTTTGCTACTAAAATTCCACCTCCTTTTGTATATCCTAAAACATAATCTGCTTGCAAGCTTAAATTGTATCTGTTGCAATAATTTATTATTGAGTCTGTAATTTCTTGTGTTACTTGATACTCAATTGCAGCCAAGTCGTTGGCATATCTTTCACTCAAAATCAATATCTCATCACGTTCGTGCATAAGTTTTTGCTCTGCATTTTGGGCCTGTTCGTATGTGATTCTGTTGTTTTGAATATTGCTTTGCAGATTGTTTATCTTCTCTTGAAACGACCTCTGTTTTTGTTCTATTTCCCTCTCATATTTTTCTTTTTTCTCCTTCAGCACATCGTGCAAATCGTCAACCAATTCGTAGTTGTTGAAAATTGTATCGGTGTTGATAAAGGCGATAGAGGTTGAGTTTCCATCATTGACTATGCTTTTTGCTTTGCTAGATTTGTCGCTCGATTTGCAAAATATTACTAAGATAAGAGCAATGAAAAGTATAATGTTTACGTAGAAATTTATCTTAGAAAAATTGGTTTTTTTTGTCTCTTTCTCTTGATGATTTTCTTTTGTGTTTTCTATTTCCGAAGAGTTTTGTGTTGTCTCTTCTTGTGTTTCAATCTCTTTGTTAATTTCGTTTTCCATAATTATTTATTCTAATTTCCTAATTCAGAGAAAAATTTAATTCTTACTAATCTAATTTCTTCTTCGCCATATTCATCTTCACCAAGTTCAAGAAGGGCTTCTTCTATGGAGTCGGTTTCGGCTTCGCGAAAATATTCATATATTTCTTCCACATGATAGGGATCCATATACTCTTCTATGTAGTAGTTTAAATCGATTTTTGTGCCAGATGCAACTATGCTTTCAATTTCGGCAATAAGCTCGTCAGAGGATATGCTTTTTGAGATTGCAATATCTTCAAGGGCTAACTTTCTGTCTATACTTTGAATTATATAGACTTTTAGTGCCGATTTGTTTACCACCGATTTTACAACCATATCTTGTGGTCGTTCAATTTCGTTTTCTTCCACATGTCTTTTTATAACATCTACAAATGGCTGACCATATTTCTGTGATTTACCTTGTCCCACACCAACAATTTGATTCATTTCCTCTATTGTTGTAGGATATTGGATGCACATATCTTCCAGCGAATTGTCTTGGAAAATTACAAATGGTGGCAAATTCTCTTTTCTGGAGATTTTTTTGCGAAGATCTTTCAATAAGGAAAACAATGTTTTGTCAACGGCTTCGCCAGCTTTATGACCGCCGCTAAATTCAATCATTTCATCATCTTCCTCTTCTTCTTGTTGAGGTTTTACTAACATTATTTTATAAGATTTATCGATATACTTAATGCCTTTTGGAGTGAGTTTTAAGATTCCGTAATTCTCAATATCTTTTACAATTAATTCTTCAATTAGAGCTTGTCTGAATGCACCTCCCCAAAATTGTTCGTCAAATTCGCAACCTTCACCATAAAACTTTAAATCATTGTGTTTAAACTGTTTTATGTTGGGAGTCGATTTTCCTATAAGTATATTTATTAAATGCTTCTCTTTGAATTGTTGTTTTGTATCTCTAACCAATTCCAAAAGCATTTGAATATATTCTTGACCCTCTAATTTTGGTTTGGGATGAATGCAATTGTCGCAGTTGCCACAATTTGTTTCTGAATAACTCTCTCCAAAATAGTGCAATAATAACACTCTACGACAAACCAAAGAGTCTGCATAGGCAACCGTTTCGGCTATTAGTTGCTTGGCAATTTCTTGCTCGTTTACTGTTTTGTTTTTAGAGAATTTTTCGAGTTTGGCAATGTCGTCATAATTGTAAAAAGCCACACAAAGTCCTTCGCCATCATCACGACCAGAGCGACCTGTTTCCTGATAATATCCTTCTAAGCTTTTGGGCATATCGTAGTGTACAACAAAGCGCACATCGGGCTTGTCGATGCCCATTCCAAAGGCAATTGTTGCAACAATAACGTCCACTTCTTCCATCAAGAACATGTCCTGATTTCTAACACGTGTGGCTGCATCTAAGCCAGCGTGATATGGCAAAGATTTAATATTGTTTATTTGTAAAGTCTCCGAAAGTTCTTCAACTTGTTTTCGGCTTGTACAATATATTATACCTGATTTGTTGGCGTTATTACGGATAAATTTTACAATTTCTCTCTCTAAATCTTCTTTCTTTTTTGGTTTTTGTCGAACTTCGTAATATAAATTCGACCTATTGAATGATGATTTATATACTTCTGCTTCCATCATTCCCAAGTTTTTTTGAATATCGTGCTGAACTTTAGGAGTGGCGGTAGCAGTAAGTGCCATTATTGGAACATTTTGACCAATATTTTCAACTATGGGACGAATTCTTCGATATTCGGGACGAAAATCGTGTCCCCATTCCGAAATACAGTGTGCCTCATCAATGGCGTAGAAAGAGATTTGTATATCTTTAAAAAACTCAACATTTTCCTCCTTTGTTAATGTTTCGGGAGCAACGTAGAGCATTTTTGTCTTTTTGTCAATAATATCTTGTTTCACCTGTCTTATTTCAGACTTAGAAAGTGTTGAATTGAGAACGTGTGCGATACCAGGATCGGAGCCATAATTTCTTATGGCATCAACTTGATTTTTCATTAATGCGATTAATGGCGATATAATTATTGCCGTGCCTTCCAGCATCAAGGCTGGAAGCTGATAACACAACGATTTTCCGCCACCAGTAGGCATAATCACAAACAAATCTTTCCCTTCAAAAAGACTTAAAATAACCGCCTCTTGATTCCCCTTGAAGTTTTTAAAACCAAAAAACCTCTCAAGCATTATATGTAATTCCTTTGAATCGACTTTTGCCATATCTGTTTTAACTTACTCTCCTTGTTTGTTTTATGCTAGTTGTTTATGTTTTTTCACTATCAAAGATAGTACTATTTTTTACAAAAGATACAAATGTAGTAATATTTATTTCTGAAATACATTTGATAAGATTAATGTTTTGTTAAGCTAATGTAGTATAAACCTACCATTCATCAATTTTCTCTTCCTTTTTCACCATAGCCTCTTTCAGGGAGCTGATAATCTCCTTCACTTGCTGATCTACCTCCATTAAGTTGTCGTAACGCTGAGGAAACCATTCCTTTTTTGTTGGGTCTAACCATGCCTCAATGGGGCTCCATGAACGTGCTTTAAGTGCAAACCTGTCGAATGTATATCTATATCTGCCATCTTTAATTTCAATTGCCAATTTGTAATTTACCATACCCGACATAATTCTTGTGCCACCTTTGGCAGTACTATATATTTTCACCTTAGACGAACATAAAATTTGTCCCTCTTCTTTATCGGCTTTGTTAATCACCTCCGAAGTGTTTTTGTAATATGCTTTAATCCAATCCATGGCACGGTCAAAAAGTTCAGCTTGACTGCCTTCTTGAAGAACAACTTCTTGATAAACTATCTGATTAGTTGTGGAGTCGTAGGGTACATCTGGTGGAGTTAAGTCTTTTTTCCTTTGACCAAAACTTGCCAAAACTAAAAAACTAAACACTGCAACAAAAATTGATTTCTTCATAATTAAACTATTATTTTTTTCTATATTTTTCATATCTATATTTTAAAGAGGATTTTTCATCTACAAACCATTGAGATGTTTCGAGATTTTTCCAATTGTTTTCTAATATTTCTGGAAAAAAAGTGTCGGCTTCAAAAACTTCATCAACTCGAGTTATGTATAATGTATGTGCTATATTTAAAAATTGCTCATATATTTTTTGACCACCAATAATAAATATCTTCTCTTCGTTTTCAACAGTTTCCAAAACCTTTTCAATGGATGTGAATGCCTCTGCACCTTCATCTTTAAAATTTGGATTTCTGCTTAAGACAATATTTCTGCGTTTGGGCAAAGGTCTTCTGGGTAGCGATAGCCATGTGTTTCTGCCCATAACAACGCTGTGTCCGGCGGTTATCTCTTTAAACCTTTTTAGGTCTTCGCTTATATGCCAAAGCAATTGGTTGTCTTTTCCAATTCCATAATCGCGGGCAACGGCTACTATAATTGATATTTCAGTCATTACATTGGTTTTTAAACTGCCACATCGGCTTTTATGTGTGGATGTGCTTCATAGTCTATTAGTTCAAAATCTTCAAATTTGAAATCAAAGATATTCATTATTTCTGAATTAATATTCATTTTGGGTAGGTCTTTTGGTTGGCGGCTAAGCTGAAGTTTGGCTTGCTCCAAATGGTTGGAGTAAACGTGTGCATCGCCCAAGGTGTGAATAAACTCTTTGGGTTTGAGTCCGCAAACCTGTGCCACCATCATTGTTAGCATCGCATATGAGGCAATATTAAATGGCACTCCAAGGAAAATATCGGCACTACGCTGGTAGAGTTGACAAGATAATTCGCCGTTGTTTACATAAAATTGAAATAGAATATGACATGGCGGAAGATTCATTTCGTCAATTTGTGCCACATTCCACGCACTAACAATGTGTCGGCGTGAATCGGGATTGGTTTTTATTTGCTCAATAAGTTGCGATATTTGGTCAATATTTCCACCCCCATATTGAGGCCAACTACGCCATTGGTAGCCGTAAATTGGACCTAAACCACCATCTTCGTCAGCCCATTCGTCCCAAATCGTAACCTTATTTTCCTTTAAATAAGCCGTGTTTGTACTCCCTTTCAAAAACCACAAAAGCTCGTGAATAATGGAGCGTAGATGCAGTTTTTTGGTGGTTAGAAGTGGAAAGCCTTTTTGTAAATCGAAACGCATTTGATGACCAAAAACACTATATGTGCCTGTGCCTGTTCTGTCGGATTTATATGCCCCATTTTCTACTACATGGGATAAAAGATCAAGATATTGTTGCATTATAATTTC
>JAAYKF010000129.1 GCA_012522535.1 Bacteroidales bacterium | reverse complement strand
TATATATATAATATCGCCAGATGACTGGAAATACGTTTCAAGTTATAAAAGATATTCTTCGAAAAATAATATCATACATAATATTTATCTATTGGATGTTTTTGAGTATGGAAAAAAAAGAAATCCACACAAAAAAATGGCAAAATTTATATCAGAAATATGTATAGATTGTAATATTATTGAAGGATTTCCAAGTGTGATATTATTTGATAAAACCAATAGTATAATATATAAACAATCCGTGAAAATTGAAAGTGACACAATTTTGAAGTACTTAAACGAGAGATAAAAGCTCATAACAGCAAGGCTTAGCACAATTGCGGGTTAAAACGTGTGCGAAACTTCAGTGCTTTTAATTAATTTTGTAGCGGTTTGACAGTGAAGTGTTTCAAAACCGCAACTGTGCCAAGCCGCCACCGTTATAGGGCATTTTAATGAAAATACGAAAAAATGAAAAATCTGATAATTTTAATTCTGATACTTACTACAAACTTTGCTTTTGGACAATTAGTTTCACCTGGATTTTTTGATATTTATATGAATGTGTCTGAAAATGGTAAAGATTATGAGAATATTCGAGAATTTTACAAAAAACAGGCGAATGAAGAAAACTTTGCTAAGACAATAGGATTTCAAGAAAGACTAATAGAACCACGAATAGATGTAATCTATTTTATAGAGTATAAAAATAGTGAGAAACATATTGCATTGTATTTTTATATGCCATTTTCACAAGAATCTAAAAACAAATCCATAGTTGAAATACCAAGTGGGCAAAAAATTAGACGAGAATTGGGTTTTGAAATGTCTTTAGTTAATCAAGTTGAATTTGATATAACAGATTTGGATAATGGCACTTATTTTATTGATTATTCTAAAGATTTGTATTCCATACCCGATTCTTATAAAATAAAACCGACAGGAGAAAACTTGTCAATTATAAACATTCCACCTGAAACATTAAAAAAATGTAAGATTTCAAACGAATTTATTTCAAAAGAGAATTATGCAAAAAATAAAAACTAAGCTCTACATATTTCTTTTCCTTATTTCTCTATCGCATTTAGCTTTTGGTCAAGATGGTATTATGTGGGGCTTTGAAGTTAAATTTAAAGTCGATACAACAGATATATCAGACCAAAAACAAAGTAAATTATTAGACTTTGAAATATTGTACGAAGATAGCTATTACGCTTTAGCAAGAGATAACAGCAATAATCTAAAATATGATACTACAACAGAAGAGTACACAATAACCTTATACTACTTTAGTATTGGTGGACAAAGTCAAATTCATAATGTTCAGTGTCCTGAAATTTATTTAAAAGTAAATTTAGAACAGGATGTACGAAATAATGAAAAAAGAAAATTCTTTAAGTTGATTCCTATTTATTTTGAAAATGCAGAAGGAAGTTTTCAAAAATATAATTTAGAAACAATTAAACTTTCAGAATTTATAAATGATTATATAGAAGTAAAAGAAGAAAAAAATATTATACTGCCACCTTATGAAGTTATCGAAGTAAAAGCAGACAAAACTATATACAAAAGAAGTAAAGAACAATATGAACCAAGAAGAATGAATAAAATGGTTAAATTAAAGCAAAACGCCCTATAACAGCCAGTTTGCCAAAATGGCGGGTAAACGGCTTCGATTGAACGTTTTAGGTAAATTGAAAGCTCGTTCTTCGATTGAAATTTAGTGATAAAAATCCCCGCCTTCGGCAATACCCAAAACGTT
>JAAYKF010000128.1 GCA_012522535.1 Bacteroidales bacterium | reverse complement strand
GAACAAGATTTTATAAAAGCAGGATTTACGGTTGTTGGCACAGAAAACTACGAAAACAAATTGTTGCGTTTTCTGAAAGAGAACTACCCCAATGTGATCCGTGACACCGAAATAAACTTAGAAGAATTAAAAACTGTTTTGGGTTTGCCGATTGACGAAAAGGTGAACGGTTACGGTTTAAACTTTGTCGGCAGAAACTTTGCCCGAGCTAAATATGCTCAAAAAACAGAAAAGGAATTAAAACTCAATACTACTTTAAGCAAAGACATTGACACTACCCAAAACTTAGTGTTGAAAGGCGATAACTTAGACAGTTTAAAAATTCTAAAGAATCATTACAGCGGACAAATAAACTGTATTTATATAGACCCACCATATAATACGGACAAAGATGAATTTGTTTACCCCGATAAATTTGATAAAGAAGAAGCGGAAGTTTTAGGCTTGGCAAATTTGAGTGAGAGCGATTTTGCACGAATGGATTTTAGCTTCAAAACTAAAAAGAGCCATAATGGTTGGTTGGCCTTTATGTATCCACGCCTACTATTGGCAAGAGATTTATTGAGTAAAGAGGGAGTTATATTTATTAGCATTGATGATAATGAGCAATCTAACTTAAAACTACTCTGTGATGAGATTTTTGGTGAAGAGAATTTCATTTCAAAATTTGATTGGCGTAAAAAAACAGGAGCAAATGATGCTAAAGACATTGCAGTTGTGACAGAAAGTATTTTGTTATATGCAAAAAACAAAAGCTACACAATTGAAAAAGATATTTGGGCTCGAGATGAAAGCTCTATAAATCAAAAGAGATATAGACTATCTGATGAATTTATTGAAGAACGTGGAAAATATTATTTAGACACCCTTGATAGAGGAGGTTTACAATATTCTGACTCAATGAATTTTGGTATTGAAGCACCTGATGGCGGTATAATTTTCCCTAATGGTCGTTCAGAATTTAAAAATGATGGATGGATATGGAAATGGGGAAAGGATAAAGTAAAATGGGGAATTGAAAACAAATTTTTAGAATTCGTAAAATCAAATAAAAGCACAGGTTCAGAATATACTATCAAATACAAAGTTTATAAGAAAGTAGATAATGAAGGTAAACCTCGTGAAAAATCCGGCAGAGTATTTTCAAACTTAATTACAGAGCCAATCAATCAGCAGGGTAATGATGATTTTTCAAGCCTTTTTGAGGGTAACACATATTTTACTAACCCTAAACCTCTTGGTTTAATTCAATATTTTCTTAGAACCATAGACAATGACTCTATAATAGTTCTCGACTTTTTTGCAGGCTCGGGTACAACGGGACAGGCAGTAATGCAACTAAATGCAGATGATGGTGGCAAAAGAAAATTTATTCTTTGTCAAGTAGACGAACCTATAAAAGAAGATAAGCCAGCATATAAATTTTGCTTAGATGCTAAATTGCCTCCAGTAATTTCAAGTTTAACTATCGAACGCTTAAAACGTGCAGGTGTAAAAATTGCAAAAGACATAGAAACAGAAAACAGCAAAACAGGATTGTTTGAGGAAGACAAAAAGCAAGTTCCAGACATTGGTTTTAAAGTGTTTGACAGTGTAGAAGCCCCAAAACTGAAAGTTGACGACAAAGGACAAATTTCATTTACTGAAAATCAATCGGATGCTTTAAGTCGCATTTACAATATGATTTTTACCGTTGGTTTAGACGAGCCAACACAAGTTCCCGAAGAAGTGGTAAAAGATTGCATTTACAAAATCGGCAACCATTACTACATAACCAACAGCGAAAAATTAACCAGTGATGATTATTCAAACGCCATCAAAAACGGCAAAGTATTCATTGACGGTTGGACAGCGAGCCTAAACGGAACATTACAAAACTATAAAGAAGATGTAAAAATTGTATTTTGAAAATTACAACAAAAAGATAGCCACACGCTTCACAGCCACACACATTGCAAAAACCGCGCTAGTAAACACCTAAAATAAAGCCGCTTAAAGACATTGCATACCAAAATGCAAAAAAGAAAGTAAAAACAAGACAAACTGATAGAAAAAACAAAAAATGGGAAAAAAGCTTCAATGAATTATTACGACTTTAATAAACT
>JAAYKF010000127.1 GCA_012522535.1 Bacteroidales bacterium | reverse complement strand
TAGTTGTTTGGATCCATCTCCAAAATGGGGTTCAAAATTTTAAGTGCATGTACATGGTCTAAATTTATTATTTCCAATGCATCATTTATTTTGGCATAATATTCCTCATCTTTTCTAACCCTAATGTCTAATTCCAATAAACTATCCAAATTGGGTGGGGTTATGGAATATATATTGTCGCAAATGTCTAATTTTTCTTTGGCTCTTCGCACAAGAATTGGTTCTTTTTTCACATCAGCACGATCGATAAAGTCTTGCAAATATTGTTTGGCTTTGTCATATTCAGCTTCATAAATATAGCAAAGTCCAGTGTAGTATAGTGTTGTGAGTGGTGCTGCACTTTCTCTACAATTTGCTTTATAATAATTATCGTAATTGTTATTAGCCTTGTTGAGCCAAATTAAAGCTTCATCTTTATCATATTTCTGATCCATCAAACAAACTCCCATATGAAATTCTAAGTTTGAATTTCCAGGATTGTCATTATACAGATTTTGAAATATAGAATATGCAAATCTATACTCTTCGTTTTTCATATGCTTAAGAGCTTTAGAAAAACTACTTCTGTAAGATGCTGTTCCAAAGTTTTGCGATGATGCTATATTGGCAAAAAACACCAAAAATGCTACTAAGATGAGTGAAAATTTTTTCATATTGTTTTGTTTTAGACTGCAATATATAAACATTTTTTCAAATTGCACTATATTTGAACACTAATTATTACGAAAAAAGCAATATTATAGTTACAATACGACAGAAGTTTATATTAAATTCAGGCTTATTTGTTATTTTCTCTCCAAATCGAAAAGCTCTAAGTTTGATAGTCTGTCTCCAACAACATCTAATCTTATGGCGGTTATGTTTCTGTGAAATCCATGATTCCCAGCAGCTCCCGGGTTGATGTATAGCATCTGATATTTCTGGTCGAACATCACTTTGCAAATATGTGAATGTCCGGTGATAAATAATTTTGGTCTGTTTTGATGTATGATTTTTTTTGCTAATTGGGTATATCTATTGGGTTGCCCTCCAATATGCGTTATGGCAACTTTCACATCTTCAATTTTCCCCACTAATACCTCCGGAAATTGCAATCTGGTCTTGTGGTCGTCTATATTACCGTGAACGGCATAAACGGGGGCAATTTCTTGCAGTTGTTCTATAACAGAAATATTTCCAATATCTCCTGCGTGAAAAATATAATTGCAAACTTTTAAAAAGTCTAATACTTTTGGATTTATTGTGGAGTGTGTGTCAGATATTATTCCAATTTTTGTCATGCTCTATTTCATCCTTTGACGCACAAGTTCAAACATGGCAATACCTGTTGCAACAGAGACATTAAGTGATTGTATATTTCCTTTCATGGGTATTTTTATTGTTTTGTCGAAGTATTTGAAATATTCATTGGCTATACCTTCTCCTTCGTTGCCCATAACAAGTGCCAACGGAACTTTCATATCGGCATTATAGATTGTTTCGTCTGATTTTTCACTAATTCCATACAATAATAAACCAGAGTTTTTCAGGAAATATAATGTTCTACTGAGGCTAAATTCACGGCAGATGGGGATTCTATGAATGGCACCAGCGGATGTTTTAATGGCATCTTCGTTGATTTGTGCACTGTTGTTTTGTGGAATAACGATGGCGTGGGCTCCAGCACATTCTGCCGAACGGCATATGGCTCCAAAATTTCTAACATCGGTAATTCTGTCAAGAACTACAATAAAAGGAGTTTCGCCATTTTCAAATATGGAGGGTATGATTTGTGTAATGTCTTGATATTCAATGGGCGAAATAAAGGCTATTAGACCCTGATGGTTTGCCCTTGTTATGCGATTTAATCTTTCAACAGGTACCATTTGAACGGGAATATTTCTGTTTTTTGCAGTGTCGAGAATATGCTTTATGGTATCGCCTTTGCTGCCTTTTTGCATCAATATTTTATCAACCTCTTTGGCTGTTTCAAGTAGCTCAAGAATGGGACGAATACCGTAAACTAAGTTTTTCTTTTTCATTTTATAAATTTTGTTCTGTTTCAACAAATTTTCCTACAAATAGGGGAGTGTTAAATTTGTTCTCCTTTAATATAAATATAAATGGATGGTCGGCTATAAATTGTTTTTCATCTTTTGGTTCAGAGATAGATAGTACAGTTGTTACAACACTAGCGGCAGCAGCTTCTGTGCCTTTTTCGTCTATTTCGAAAACTACTTTTTGAATAACTTTGTCAATCTTTAGTCTTTCCTTTTTTGTTATAGTCGAAAAGTCAGCCAAATCGTCATTAAAGGCATCTTTTATCCCCATTTCAGTCAAGGTTTTTTCCAAATCGAAATCGGAAGAGATTTTGAATTTAGGTATTTCCAAATCAAGCATTGTGGAGTACATTTTTTCATTT
>JAAYKF010000126.1 GCA_012522535.1 Bacteroidales bacterium | reverse complement strand
AAGATAAAAAAGGTAAAAGTGGAAAGTGTGGTCTGTCGACTAACAGAGCTTGTGCGGAAACACTTCGGCTGACACTCAGCCTTGGAAAGCTTGAAACTTGTTTTTATTTAACCACGGAGACACGGAGAACACACAGAGACACAGAGGAGTCGTCTATGCCAATTATTTTTTTGTCTCCGACAAAAAGCACAAAAAACACAGAAAAACCGTATTTTCAGAATTTTATTTTGTCGAAGACAAAACATACATATAAAGAGAAAATATAATAGAACACAAATGTCAAATTAGAAAAATAGTTCTATTATGTTTTTTTATTATATGTGTTTTCGAATTGTATTTCAATACAATTCGAAAAATTCAAAGTTTACACAAAATCCTCTGTGAACTCCGTGCCTTCTCTGTGCCTTTGTGGTTCCAGCGGTGGCAGTTAGGCTGATTACTCAGTCTTGGAAGGGAACAAAAAAAGCTTTGAAAAAATCCAAAGCTTTTTTGTTTAATATTAGATTGCAAATCTTAGAACCATCCCCACTTTGCAAATATTCCAAAATACCAAAGAGCTACAAATCCACCTACTAGTAATAGTGCAATAAGTATGGGTATAATGGGTTTCTTTTTCTTTTCAAAGGGGTCTGTTAGGTTAATCATAGAGTTTGACGGTGTTTTTGCCAAATGTGTTAAGGTTCGTCCAAAAACAATGCTAATTTTCACTCTAGAGTTTATGGCCCAACCGTTGGCTTCCAGCACTGGAGCTAAGTTTCTTTTCCTTAACTTTAGCCATGCCAATATCATCGATGGTCCAGAAATAAGTAGCATAACGCCAATTAGTACCAAAGGCATTTGCCACCAAATAAGTTTTAAAAACCCGGTAACAACGGCTGCCAAAACTGAGCCTATGGCTCCAATGGCAAGTCCTATTGCGGCGAAGATACCAGCAAATTTTGCAATATCGAAAGCTGCTGGTGCTGGTTTTCCTTCCGCTTTTTCGGTGGCTGCCGTAACTGCTACTTCAGAAATATCAGTAGAGGTTGACTCCACCTTAGACTCCAAATTTTGAGATACTTTCTCATCTTGCGATGAAGCAAATTTCTCTATCTGCTTGGTAATAAATCTTGAAATCTTGCGGTATGGCGACCAAAACGCCTGACGAATACTGATGGGGTTCTCAATTATCTTAACAATTGTAGCATCCCAGTCAACACCATCATTGTCATAAAAAACGGCATTTCTACCTTCGTATAGATCGTCCACATCACCATCGGTAAAGGCTGCAACTATTGTCATAGTTTCGTTCTTAGCCTTTGAAAAACAATCTAAATAGACCAAGAAAATTCCGCTGTGCGAAGCCAAGGCATTATGTTTGCCCATATCATTTACTTTCACACATAAATCGCAACTACGTTGGTCAAAATAGAGAGTTCCTGCCTGGAAAACACCTTTTAAATCGGGTGAATAAAAATCTGTGAAGCTCACAAAGTTGTTCAGCAGGGTGTAGATATTACAATAATATCCAACTAACTTATCAACCAAAATCATATTATCAGCTTCAGCTTTCAGCTTTTCATCCTCTTCAATTAGAGCTTTTATTTTTTCTTCTACATTGTCTGACAAGAACAATCTAACATCTTCCAAGGTGAAAGCATCGGCTAAATTGTGCGGTTTAGCATCTTTCCACGATACATATTTTGCTACCTTATCTTTTATCTCGCTCCACTGAAGTTCGGTTATACTTGCATCTTTAAATCCAATAAGTTCAGCGAATTTTAAAATTTTCTCCCTCCATGCAGGATTTAAAGTTTTGTTTAATTCTAAAGCTTTTTCAGATTCAAGTTTTTGAAGTGGTAAATTCTTTACCTCTTGGTTATAAGCCTCAATATCTTTATATATTGCTGGATCTATCTGAGTTCCAAAGGCGTTAATTACTTCCTGCGACGAGGGGTCGAAATCCAACAAGCGACATCTAACAAAATAGTCATCTATCTTATCTTTTATCTCTTCAAAAAGTTCTAAGGTATTTTCTGTTTTATCGCCGTAGGGCATAATTTGCTCCACATCTTCGTCAAGCTGTTTATGCCAAGCATCGTAGGCTGTACAAAGCTCTACAAACTTTTCCAACTCCTCGGTAGATATACCCTCAACGCCACTTCTATCCATTTTAGAAGCAACCATCTCTTTAATGGCTATGATTGATTTTTTTACAAACTCATCATCTGTGGCATTTTCGGTGATTATGCCATCTCCATTAAATTTTGTATCTGCAAAAATCTTATTTATATCAGATGTTTCGGCTCTCGAAATGGAGTCATTATCAGCTAGATTTAGGTTTTTCAAAATCTGCTTTGCCGATGCCAAAAGTATCTTACCCTCTTCGCTTTCATCATTTATGGCATCTAAGGGCAACGAAGTTCTTCGTTCCAAAAGATCGTCAGCATTTTTAATTAGGGGTAAAATCCAATTAACTGCACCTATCACCTCTGGCACACGAATTTTTCCATCCTCATCGGCATCCATTAGCTTTAGAATATCCGAGTCAATCTCAAGTCCATCAACGGGGCAACTAAGTGCTGTCCAGAGTTTTTGGTCCAGTTCAGAGAGATACCTTAAATCGTCTCCCGACCTAAGATTAACACGTGTAGCACCGCCAAGTCTTGAAAATTGCCAAATATGTTTTTTCTTATTCATATTACATCAATATTAAAATTTGTAAGCAAATCCAACACCCAATATGTTTTTAATTTGCAATCTGGGACCTTGTGCATCTATGACACCATCATTGTCTTTATCAATATAGATTGTGATATCGTCATCATAAATCATATTATTATTGATTGTAACAGTGATATATTTATTCACTTTTAGCGATATTAGGGTCTCCCAATTTATATCCACATTTTGAGGATTGTGCAGGTAGTTGGAGAAAAGGTCGAGTTTTGTTGTAAACGAAACATTCTTCAAAAGTGCATGCTCAAAGTTGTTTCTGGAGTATATTAATCTAACATATCCCCCAAATTCATACTTTGTTCTGATACCTTTTTTCACCAAAACACCATTATTATCAAATTCAGCTTTGTCAACGCCAAAAGCTCCTAAATCTGCCAATTGCTGATTTCCAACATAGGTCAATTTACCAGTAAAAGGTGCTAAAAACGCACTGAAATATTTATTGGGTTTATAGTCGAGACCGATGGCAGCCACAGCATATGCTGGTGCAAGCCAATCTGAAATTTTCACAGAGTCGTTGGGATAGTTATATCCGGGTGCCATTTGCGTTTTGAAGTTGAACATTACCGCATAGTAGAAATCTTTAAATGCCTGACGACCATATTTGGACAGTAAGTCAATTTTGTCATCAGTTTTCATAAAGCCTGTTTCCTTACCCTGACGTAATAGCCCGTAACCCATATCCAATGAGTTTGTCCAAACGCTTTTGCCTTTGTAATAGTCGGCATTGTAGCTAAAAAAGCCATTTAGAGCTATGGAATTTTGTCCCCCAGCTGCCCAGTTTGTCAACGAAGTTTGAGCAAAGTTAACACCAAAAACCCCTGACATTTTCCAACCTTCAATGGTGTCTTTTTTTTGTTTACGCAAGTCTTTCTCCGCCTCAATAACTTGTGATGTAGCCATATACGAAAACATCACCATCGTAATCATAAGTAAAATTTTCTTCATAATTAATTTTTATTATACACAATTATACATATCTACACAACTCGAATATGAACCATATAAAACACAATACGCCACTGCATATTGGGCGTATTGTTAACACACGATATTTAAAATTGTTTATTTTTTTATCTCACTACATGACAATTTTTAATAACACCTCTCTAAATCCATCTTTCTGGGGGTTTAGTAATATATTTGCGATGTGTTCTAATCCGTACTTGAAGATGGATTTAGCCCTGTGTCCATGTTTT
>JAAYKF010000125.1 GCA_012522535.1 Bacteroidales bacterium | reverse complement strand
TGAAACCATCCCACAATTTTATCTGAATTTATCAGTTTAGCACACTCTTTTATAAGCTCATCTTCCGATGTTAACGTTTGAAAATCAGCTTTATAGTTGAGTTTGAGTTTGTCAATATCTTTTTGTCCAAATTCAGGACCCAAATAGCTGCCCTGCATACAATCTTTTTGGCTTTTGTCCAAATACTCATCGAAATAGATTGCCGATGCTGCCAATGCTGCTCCCAAGGCTCCGCCAGCATCGCCCGAAGCGGGCTGAATATAGATGTTTTCAAAAATGTTTTCTTCTAAAAGTTTTCCATTTGCAACGCAATTTAATGCAACTCCACCAGCGAGACAGAGGTTTTTGGATTTGGTGATTTCATGAGCGTATTTGGCAAGTTTTACGACAATTTCTTCAGTGATATTTTGTATGGCAAATGCCAAGTTGCAGTGAGCTTTTGTGGGTTTTTCGTCTGCTTTAAGAGAGCTGATTTCGAAAAGTTTTTCCCACTTTTTTATATTAATGGTTTTTAGCGATCTATGAAATTCAAAATTTGAAAGATTTAAGGCAAATGAGCCGTCATCGTGAATTGTAATAAGCTTCTCCTTGATAGTTTTTATGAAGTTAATTGTCTGTTCATCTTCAGGATTTCCGTATGGAGCTAAGCCCATAAGTTTGTATTCGCCACTATTTATTTTAAACCCCAAAAACTGTGTAAAAGCAGAGTATAGTATTCCTAAGGAGTGTGGGTAGTGGATTTCGGAAAGGGTTTCTATTTCGTTGTTTTTTCCGTGATGTATGGCTGTTGTGGTCCATTCACCAACGCCATCTATGGTCAAAATTGCTGAATCTTGAAATTTTGAGGGGTAAAATGTTGATGCAGCGTGAGATAGGTGATGACTGCTAAAAAGAATTTTAAGTTTTATGGATTTGGAATCTTCAATTTTTTTTAACTCATTTTTTATGAGTTTTCTCATGTTTAATTTTCCCCCAATCCAGAGAGGGAGAGCCTTTGATAGCTGTTTGAAACCGTATGGAGTGGTGTTTAGGTAGCTCTCTGTAATCCTCTCGAACTTCAGAAAAGCTTTGTCATAAAAAACTAATGCGTCAACATCTTTTAGGGTGATGCCAGTTTGTTTTAGGCAGAACTTAATGGCATTAATGGGAAAAGAGTGATCATTTTTTATTCTTGAAAATCTCTCCTCTTGAGCGGCGGCTTCAATTTTCCCATCAATTAATATTGCTGCTGCCGAATCGTGGTAAAAGGCTGAAACTCCAAGAATTATCATATTAATAATATTGACGTATCTCTTGTTTTAGTATTTCCAAAGATTGGTCGGATGGAGTTGCAGGCATTTCGGCCATTATTTCTATAATTTTTGCCGAAAGTTCTTTTGATGGTCCTTCAGGGGCTACTTGCCCGGAAGCAAGATTTATGATTTTTATGGTCTCTTCCTTAGCATTTTTAACTGCATTCCATGTTTGTGAAGAGATATACATTTGTTGCGACAAATTGTGTTCAAATTCGTTTCTGACGGTTGCTGCCAAAAGCATTTGGAATTGTGCATTGTTTAGTGCCGAATTTTGCATTCTTATGACTAAATTGGCTGGACTAATTCTTTCTAAGTACATTGTTAGTCGTTCAAAAGCTTGCAAACGTATGGGTAAAGTGTGGTTTTTACCTTCCATTTTCAATTCTAATAATCGTTTTTTTTGCTCCGATTCTAAGAACATTCGCAGTAGAAAAAACACTGTGGCAAACATTACCAATGATGGTAAGATGTATTTTAAAATTTCTAAGAAAGTTTCCATATATTTTTTTTTTTGCAAAGATAAAAAATTAAACCAAAATATATCAATATAAGGTTTGAAAAACATAATAATAAGCAGAAAGTTCTATAGTTAAGTGCTCAGCAGAGCTACACCGCTGAAACCACAAAGGCACAGAGAGAACATCAAAATGGAACCACAAAGGCACAGAGAGAACATCAAAATGGAACCACAAAGGCACAGAGGAGGCACGGAGTTCACAGAGGAAGTTTTCTTTGGGAATTTTACGAATTGTATTGCAATACAATTCGTAAATACATATAATGAGAAAATATAATAGAACTTTTTTAGTACTTTGATATTTGTGTTCTATTATATTTTTTCATTATATGTATTATTTTGTCTTCGACAAAATAAAATTCCAGAAAAAATGCGGTTTTGTCTGTATGTTCTGTGTTTTTTGTCATAGACAAAAAAATAATTGGAGCAGGCAAGGAGCTGTGTCTCAGTGTATCCTCCGTGTCTCCGTGGTTAAATAAAAACAAGTTTCAAGCTTTCCAAGGCTGAGTGTCAGCCGAAGTGTTTCCGCACAAGCTCTGTTAGTCGACAGACCACACTTTCCACTTTTACCTTTTTTATCTT
>JAAYKF010000124.1 GCA_012522535.1 Bacteroidales bacterium | reverse complement strand
GTGGCAAAAATTGAGTAGAAAGCTAAGCAAATAGTAAATATTGGGTATAGAAACTCCAAAACTATTAAGTCTGCAATTTTGATTTTTTTATATCTAAGATTAAATTTAGTCTTGCTTTTTTGCCATAGCATATAATCCACAGAGAATTTTAAAATAAAAATTAGCAATGCTAATGCGATAGACCACAGGCTGAAATTACTCATAAACAGATAAATCCAGGATAAAAACAGGGCTAAATTACCCATTAAAACTGAAAAAGAAAAGAGTAAAACAAAGATAGATTTATATTCCGAAGATTTTTTTATCCACCTAAGTCTCTGCCTAAAAAGTTCAGATAATTTTTCATGAACAGGAGTTGAAACCACCGATTTTTCATCTGTTAGAAAATCTATGGACTTCGCTTCAAAAATCTTTTTTATTTTGAACAATAAAAATATATCATCACCCGATGCTGATTTAATCTCCTTAAAAGAGTCAATTACAACTTGCTTTATATCAGCTTTGTAGCTCAAGTTTGCTCCATTGCACATGGTAGGCTTACCGGCTTTCAAACAAATATATGATGAAGTTAGAAGAGAGTTTAATTCAATTATTTGCATTCGCGAAAACAGACTGCTTTCACCAAAAGAGCTTACCCCGCCGCAAAGCAGTTTTAGGGTTTTATCTTTATGAGCCTCCCAATGTGTGTAAATCCAGCTTTCGGAAAATTCAATGTCGGCATCGGTATGTATAATTATTTCACCTTTTGCAATTTTAATTCCCTCTTCCAAAGCAGCTTTTTTACCCCAAGTGTCCGAAAGTTTTAAGATTTTGAAATTGTCAAAATTTCCTAACGTTTTTGAAATAATTTCTACACTATCGTCGCTGGAGTGGTCGTCAATAAATATATATTCAATAATTATATTTTTATCCGTTCTGTGATTTTTAATGGAGTTTAAAATGGTATTAATCCGCTTAGCTTCATTTCTGAAAGGAATTAAAACGGAAATTAAATTTAGCTCACTTTTGTCTTTCTTTTCTTTAGTTTTTCTATCGTAGTTCAACAGAAGATAGCCGAAAATGGAAATATATAATGAAATAGATATGATTAATATATAGCTCATTGTTTTAATATTTTTAGTTTCGACATAAACAAACTTCCCACAATGGCAGGAATAATAATATTTATAATCCAAATTGCCAAAGTGGCAAAAAGGATATTAATTTCAGGATTGTTAATCTGTGTTGAACTGTACTGAAACCAAGCCATAAACAATATCAGCATAACGCTCCCTCTAATGCCAATTTCGGTAAAAACAACAGAAGGAATTACTGCCAAAATTAAAAAATATATGGAGCAAAGAGCAATTAAATCCAAGCTGGAAATGGGAATATTCAGCCAACGAAAAGCCAATATATATTGTATGCTAAAAATCAAAAATCGGAGAACACTTAAGCTCAATATTGTTACAAGAGTTTTTATGGGAAGATTTTTCAATTTACTAAGCCAATTGCGGAGTTTGTTTCTGAAAAATTTTGTTTTGCTAAGCTGTGGTAGCAGAAAATAGACCAAAAGCAGAGCAAATATTAATATTGAACTAATTATTGAAATCAAAACAGCATTTATGCCCATGTAGCTAAAAACATATTGGGCAAAATTTCCCAGAAATATTATAGAAATAAGTCCGAAAATTAGTGTTACTAATACTTGCGAAATATTGGCAATGATATTATGTACAAATAACTCTTTTCTATTTACATTTTCGTTGGAAAAAACTCTGCCAATAAATTCGCCAGTTCTGTTGGGTAAAAATAGTCCGGTGAATATACCTAATAAAACCGATTTTATGGATTCAAGATAAGTAAAATTCGCAATAGGTTTGCTTACTATTTTCCATTTTAATGCCTCAATTCCCCAATTTATTATCATCAAAAGTAGCAGAAAAGACAAGAAAAAAATGGATTTTACATTAAAAACATCTTCAAAAGAGAAGTCGCTAATTGAGATGCTTTTATCCACAAAAACAGATACTATATAGTAATATGTTGCAACGAAAATGATAGCATTTATCGCTATGTTTAAATATTTTAATAGTTTTGTCTTCTGAATCATAAAAAGCAACAAAATTGGAAAAGATAATATTGGGAATAGATCCGGGTACAAATATAATGGGTTATTGTGTAATAAAGACAAAAGGGAATAAAATTGATTTGTTGGTTATGGATGTTCTCAAGATGAGTCGCTTGCCAGATCATGCTTTAAAGCTAAAAAAAATCTTTGAAACAACATTGAGGATAATAGACTCTTATCATCCAGATTTTTTAGCCATAGAGGCTCCTTTTGTGGGAAAAAACTCTCAATCGGCACTAAAACTTGGACGTGCACAAGGGGTTTGTTTAGCTGCAGCTCTATACCGCTCCATTCCTGTTCAGGAGTATTCCCCACGTAAGGTGAAGCAGGCAATAACAGGTAGCGGGTCGGCTTCAAAAGAGCAGGTTGCAGCTATGGTGGACAGAATGGTAGAGTTAAATCCAGATGTTACTGATTTGGATGCCACAGATGCCATTGCTGTTGCCATTTGTCATCACTTACAAAAAGATTTTTCTGATATTGGAGGAGATAAATATTCTGGATGGGCAAAGTTCTTGACAGAAAACCCAGATAGAATAGTGAAAAAGTAGTAATAAAAAAAAAAGAGACTGTCAGGGAGACAATCTCTTTTTTAACCAAAACACACAAAATGAAAGAATTTTCTTTCTGTGGCATCGACCGGAATCGAACCAGTGACACAAGGATTTTCAGTCCTCTGCTCTACCTACTGAGCTACGACGCCCTTTCATTTGAGACTGCAAAATTACTACAATTTTTTTATTTTCCAAACTTTTATTGGAAAAAATCAAAAATAAAAAATAAATTTGTAGAAAATTACTGAAAATGAATCTTATATTTGATATTGGAAATAGTAAAATAAAGTGTGCTGTGGCTGATTCCAACGCAGTTTTAGAGCATTTTTCATCCCCAAAAATAAAAATTGAGGATGTGGAAAAAATTATTGAAAAATATAGCATAAAATATTGCATTGTTAGTTCTGTGAGAAAAAAAGATGACACAAAAGAGCTTTTCGACTACCTAAAATCGAAATTTAAAGTCCATTTTTTAGGTCCAGAAACAAAATTACCTTTCGAGAATAGATATTTAAGCCCCGAAAGTCTTGGTCAGGATAGAATTGCTGTTGTTTCAGCGTCTCAAATAAATTTCAAAAACGAGAATAGATTAATAATTCAAATTGGCACATGCATCACCTACGATTTTATAGATTGCGATAATACTTATCATGGCGGAGCCATTTCGCCGGGTTTAAGTTTGAGATTCAAATCATTAAATGCTTTTACTGGTAATTTGCCCTTGGTAAAGTATCAAAACTTTAACAAATTATTAGGTGCCAACACAGAAGAGTCCATATTGTCGGGTGTTATCAACGGAATGCGAGCCGAAATTGATGGAATAATTGATGAATATTCTGCAAATTATGAGAATTTAAGAATAATTATGACTGGAGGGGGGGCAAATAGTTTTGAAAAAATACTTAAAAACAAGATATTTGCAGTCTCAAACTTTGTAATTCTCGGTTTGAATTATTTATTAGACTTTAATGAAGAAATACAATAATACAAAAATAGTTTTCACAATAGCACTGCTTTTATGTGCATTTGTTAGTGTTGCCCAAAATAGGATAAGCTCACCATATTCCAGATATGGCTTAGGTGATATTCAAAATAGGAGTGCCCTTAGTGTCTATTCCATGGGTAATATTAATAAAGCTATTTTGGACCCACAAACCATAAATATTGGAAATCCAGCATCTTATTCAGCTTTTGATAGTATGTCTTTTGTTTTTGACGCTGCTATGATATCATCTTCCAGCAATTTGATTTCATCCTCTGCTTCGCAAAATTCTAATTACACGTCGTTGAGCTATTTTTTAATAGGATTTCCCTTGCTCAAGTCTGTAAAAGCAAGTTTTGGAATTTTACCTTTTAGCGACATAGGATATCTGATGGAAGACAAACAGATGGTTGAAAATATAGGTTCTGTAAAATATATCTACGAAGGAGATGGAGGTTTAACCCAAATAAATATGGGACTTTCGTATAATATTTTGCCACAGTGGTCTATTGGTGCCAATGCAGCCTATGTTTTTGGTAATGTTTTCAGAACAAGAAAAATTGAATTTGATAGCACATTAACTTTCAATACCTTGAACAAAGAGAGTAATAACATGAAAGGTTATGTGTTTCAGTTTGGTTCCATCTATAATATAAAAATGAAAAATAATCAATATTTTAATATAGGTGCAACTTATAGTTTAGATTCAAAATTGAGTTCTAGAAACACAGTTTTGAGTGGAGTTTATTCTCTCAATAATCTCGATGAAGTTATAATGGGCGATACCACTGAATTGATTTTGAACGAAAAAGCTCACATTACAGTTCCTTTTAAGGCTGGTGGCGGAGTGGCATATGGGAAAACCAATAAATTTATGCTGGGCTTAGATTTTGAATTTCAAAACTGGTCAAGTTTCACACAGTTTGGTCAAAGCGATTCTTTGAAAAACAGCATGAAAATTGCCCTTGGTGGGATGTATATTCCCAATTATAACAGTCCATCATTTTTTAATAGAGCAAAATATAGAGCAGGTTTTAAATATCATCAATCGCATTTGGATTTGAAAAATACTCAGTTGAGAGACATCTCTTTGAATGTTGGAATGGGTTTACCACTGCGTAGGTCGTTAAATAATGTGAATATTGGTATAGAAGTTGGACAATTAGGTACAACGACTAATAATTTAATCAGAATAAATTACGTTAATATACAAATTGGTGTGCAGTTTTACGAAAGATGGTTTCACCGTCGTAAGTTAGACTAACACTTAAAAAGTTTAATTGAAAAAATAAAATAAAAATGAAAAAAGGTTTTAAATTAATTGTATTATCAGTATTGTTGGGACTATCCTTTCAGTTATTTTCGCAAGAAGAAGCAGAAAGTACTACAGATGGCAGATTTGGCACTGATAGTGTGTCGTGTGTAACAAACTTTTCACTGTTTAGAGAGTTTTACAAACAAAGAAACTTTAAAGATGCCTATGAGCCATGGCAAAAATCTTTTGAGATTTGTCCTCAGATGTCCAAAAATATATATATAAATGGAGCAGTTTTGATAGATTATCAAATTAGAAGTACAAAATTGATGAGCCGTAGAGAGCAATTAGTTGATACACTAATGATGGTTTATGACGCTCGTATAGAATATTTTGGTGAAGAAGCATTTGTTCTCGGACGTAAGTCTATCGACTATATTAGATATGTTCCCGAATTTTATATAACAAGAGCCAGGCAAGCTGAAAAAGACGGAAATCAAGAGAGAATAGCCGAATTGAATGATAGTATTATCATGATTTGGAACAAAGCTTATGAAATGCTAGACCGTGCGGTGAGTCTTGCAGGAAACACCACTTCTGCACCCGTAATCGATGGTTTTTTCCAAACAGCTGAGCTGTACTACCAAAACAATGATGCCGACAAAGAAATTATAGTTGAAGCATATGATAGAGCAGGAGATATTTTAGATTTTAATATTAAAGATTACACAAACAAAATCAATGTATCTTTAAATCAAATTGAAATGCTCAACGAGCAGTTGGCAGATGGAATGATTGAAAAAGCCAATTATGACCAAACTATGCAAAAAATTGCCAAAGATACAGCTCTGTTCAACAGAACTCTTGACGGATACAATACAGTGAAAAATAATATTGAAGCCCGTTTTACTCCATACGCAACTTGCGAAGACTTAGTGAATATATATGAGAAAAAACTAAAAGGCAATGAAGAAAATATAGATGTACTTACTAGGATAACTAGAGTTTTGAATAGAAAGAAATGTACCGAAAATGAAGTGTTCTTTGCGGCAACAGAAAACCTACACAAAATACAACCAACTGCATACTCGGCATTTTTAATGGGATATATGTTATTTAAAAAAGAAGACTATTCTGGAGCAAAAGATTATTTGGAAGAAGCAATTGATAAATATGAAGATAATTCAGATAAAGCAGGAGCGTATTTACTGCTAATTGAAGCGTGTAGCAAGTTAAGACAATACAATGTGGCTCGTCAGCATGCATACAAATATGCCGAGATTGATCCAAGTAGCGGAATGCCATATTTGCTAATTGGTGATATGTATATGGCTAGTGCAGCAAGCTGTGGTGATGATGAGCTAACAACACGCGTTGCATATTGGGCAGCATATGATAAATATGTTAGAGCTCGCTCCATCGATAAATCATTGGAAGATGATGCAAACGAGAGAATGGGAAGAGCCAGATCGCGTTTTCCTGATAACAAAACCATTTTCTTCTACGGACTGCAAAAAGGTCAATCATACACAGTTGGTTGCTGGATTAACGAAACCACAACTGTAAAATAATGTTAGATCGGAAAACATTTATCCGAAATTTTATGAAAGTCAAGATTGCTATTTTTATAGCAATCTTGACTTTTTCATGTGAAAATGATTTAAAGCAGGTTCAAGTTCTAACACAAAAAGACAGAGAGCCTGAAGAGTCGGGTAAAGATGTGCGTATGATATATAGCGACTCTGGAAGAGTTGAATTTGTGTTGACTACTCCAGAGTTGAATAAATACTTCGATCAAGAAAATTATACGGAATTTCCTCAGGGAATTAAAATAGAGAGCTACAACGACTCCAATGAGGTTAAAAGCACCCTCACAGCAAAATATGCCATAAATTATGAGTCAAAAAAAATAATGGAGGCAAAAAGCAATGTGGTAATTAACAACTATGAAAACGATGAAGTGATTGAAACAGAGCGTATTGTTTGGGATCAGCTCCAAGGGAAAATTTATTCAGATGTATTTATAAAAAGAACCAACAAAGATGGCGTAATGTATGGAGATGGATTTGATGCAGATGAACAATTTGTAAAATACACCATCCGAAACCCAAGAGCCACTTTATATTTTGATGAAGAATAATGGGACTATCTCAAATTTATTTACTTTAGAAAATCTCAAGGCTGTCTCAGAAAGCACAAAATGCAAGACGTTGAGGATGAGGACGAAGGAAAGCACTAAAGAGTTTGGCTGAGTCTGAATTCCCAAAACAACACAACAACTTGGCTCTTATGAGGCAAGCCATAAAAGAAAATATTTGCTCAAGCTTATTGCTTTTGTAAAATATATTATATAATTTAGCAAACAAACTCTAAGCTTTAAAACGATGAAAAACATTTTAGTGCCAACAGACTTCTCTTCTGGATCAGTGCATGCATTGAATTATGCTGGATTTATAGCTCAGAAGACAAAATCCAATATAACCTTATTATGGGTAGATAACACATCAGCCTTAGATTTCACCGACGATGACGTTTTGGGAAGAGTGAAGCAGGAAGCCAATGAGAGTTTAGAAGCTCAAATTCAAGAGTTCAAAAAACTCTATGCAGATGTGGAAATTAAGTCGAAAATTAGAACAGGCAAGGTCTATAAAGAGGTGGCTAGCTATACCCAATCATATGAAATAGACTTGGTTGTATTAGGAACACATGGAGGCTCTGGTTTTGAGGATTATTGGATTGGCAGCAACGCCTTTAGAACAGTCTCAACGGTGCCTTGTCCGGTGATAGCCATTCGACCCGATTTTGATTTTACAAATAGACCCCAAATGCGAATTTTAGCACCAGTAGATCATACCCTCGACACCTTGGCGAAATTTGAAACAATAGTGCCAATGGCTAAGGTTTTTGATGCTGAGGTTCAGGTGCTTACGCTATATGCAACGCCCCTAAAAACCATAAATAGAAAAGCAGACCAATCTACCACAATGGCATTTAAAATGTTGGAGAAAGAGGGCATTACCTGCTTTCAAGATAGTATTGTAACCTCCAATATCACGGCTGATATAATTAGGTTTATAACAAATTCCGAGATAGATTTAATGGTAATAATGACAGAGCAAAACTCCACCGAACTCTCTACAATGCCTGCACAAGAGGCACAGCAACTTATAAATCAATCTCCAATTCCAGTACTTGCTGTTAAATCATAATTATTATGCACATGAAATCAGTTCCTAATAGAATAATATTTATACTAATTTTAGCCTTTTTCCCTCTGATGGCAATATCTCAAAAAGTGAACATAGAGCAGTCATTGGAAGTTAGTCAGCTAACAGAAAAATATATTCAAGCCAATGCAAGGGTTAGAAAAATTTCGGGATATAGAATCCAAATATTTTTTCAGTCGGGGAACAACTCCCGTTCTGCGGCCGAAACTGCCATGTCGATATTTAGAGCTAAATATCCTAAAATACCCGCTTATATGAGTTTCAGAGAGCCAAACTTTAGGGTTAGAGTTGGCAATTTTAGAACAAAACATGAGGCTTATGGGTTCTTAAAACAAATTCAGGCAGAATATATAAATGCTTTTGTGATAAAAGATGATATTAATATTGTTAGAGAACAAAGTCAAAATTTAATGGAAACAGATGAGGAGTTTGATGAGTGATACCAATGGTGAATTTGTAAAGCAGATTGGTCCGTTTTGTGAGTGCAATTGGTATAAAATGTGCCTTATATAGCATATTTGTTTAAATTAATTTTGACAGTAATAAAAAATAATTTAACTTTGCAACAATTATTGAAAATTTGAATGAATTAAAATAGAAAAAAATGAAGAAAATCAGTTTAAAACTAACTATCCTTTTTGTCATTTCTGCAGCCATGTTTTCAGGCTGTGGTCTTAAAAAAATGGTAAAAAAATACCCCGAAGTACGATACGAAGTAAAGCCAGAGGTTTTGGAAACTCATGGTGGAAAAGTTACAGTATCAGTAAGTGGTAGAGTACCTGCGAAATATTTCCGCAAAAAAGCAACTATGGTTGTAACACCTGTTTTGAGAACAGAACAAGGAACTTTAGAATTAAAATCAATATACCTGAAAGGTGAAAAAGCAGAAGGAGAAGGTACTGTTATTGGTAGAAAAAATGGTGGCTCATTCAGCTATACCGACACATTCGACTACGATCCTAAATTTAACAGCTCAGAGCTTTATGCTCAAGCTACAGCCAGAACAAAGAAGAAAACAGCTGTAATGCCAGAAGTTAAGTTTGCTGATGGAATAATTTATACAAGTCAAAGAGTAATAGTTAAACCCGACCTGTCGTCAAAAGACAAGCCAGGTAGCGGTACAAGCCTTATGGTAGCCGATCACGGATACGAAAAAGAGGTTATTATTACAGAAACAGCTTCTATATACTATAAAGTTGACCTTTCAAACTTAGATTGGAGATTAGATCTAAATAAAGATGCAAAAGAAGAATTAGAAAAATTCATGGACTTTGTTTACAAGCAATACGAAGTTAAAGAGTTTACTCTTAACGCATGGGCATCGCCAGAAGGTGAAGAGTCGCGTAACATCAAACTTTCGGAAGCTCGTAGCAAAACAGCAATGAATTGGTATGAGAGCGAAATTAGATCATACAAACAAAAGAAAGCTAGAGAAGAAAGAATTAGACTTAGAGACGTTCAGCTTGATATTCCAGAAATTACAGCAAAAGCCAATGGTGAAGACTGGGCAGGATTTATGAGAGCGGTTGAAAACTCAAACCTTAGAGATAAAAATGCTATTCTTAACGTTGTACGCAACCAGCCAGACGTAAGTCGTCGTGAGCAAGAAATTCGTAACATGACAGTTATTTATAAAGAGATTGAAGATAATATTCTTCCTCCACTTCGTCGTGCTACTTTCAAAATGTCTTGCTTAGAGCCTCGCAAAGCTGATAGCGAAATTGCAAACCTTGCTACTTCAAATCCAAAAGAATTGGATAATAAAGAAATTTTCTATGCTGCTACTCTTACAGAAGATATGGCAACAAAAGAGAGAATATACAGAAATGCCATCGAAGTTTATCCAGAAGATTGGAGAGGATACAACGACTTAGCTACTGTACTAATTATGCAAAACAAATATGATGAAGCTAAAACATTAGCAGAAAAAGCAAACACACTTTCGCCAAACAATGGTCTAGTATTGAACAACTTAGGAGTTCTTGCTATGCTTAATGGCGATTGGGTTTCAGCAAAATCATATATTGAAAGCTCAAGCCAAAACGGTGTTAACCAAAACTATAACCTAGCAATGTTTAGTGTTAAAGAAGGTGATTACCAAAAAGCAGTTGGACTTTTCGGAAATAAAACTTGTGATTACAACCTAGCTTTGGCACAAATTCTTTCTTCAAACAACTCAGCGGCTGTTCAAAACTTAGAATGTATTAAAGATAAATCAGCTGAGGTTTACTACCTGCTTGCAGTAGCAAATGCTCGTCTTGGAAATAAAAATGGAATAACAAGCAATTTGAAAAAAGCTTGCGACATGGATGCTAAATATAAAGCAGAAGCCAAAGACGACAGAGAATTTATGAAATATTTCAGCGATAGCGACTTTATAAACGCTATTAGATAATATTGTGAAATAACGAAAAAAGGTATAGAAAACTCTATACCTTTTTTTATATAAATACTAAAATCAAACACACACATTATGAAAAGAGTATTATTTGTTTTATTGACTTTGTTTGTAGGTCAGTGGGCGTTTCCCCAAACGCATTACGAAAACTATTGGGATGGAGCAGTATATTTTAAGTTGCAAAACGACTGCCAGTGGAAAATTCCAAGCTACGAAAAATCAACCCAATATGTTGATGAGCTTGCGTTTCTAAACGAAATGGTTTCAAAGTATGATGTTTTTAAACTGAAATCACCCTTTCGTACAAAAGATTATAGGGTAGAGCGAATCTACCGCGTTGACTTTGCCAATTTTTCGCAAGTAGATAATCTTATTCGAGATTTGCAAAATATTCCACAAGTGGAGTGGGCACAAAAAAGTCCAATCTTAAAATTGTTTGTTATTCCCAACGACCCCAAAATTGGACAGCAATATTACTTAGAAAAAATTAATGCATACGAGGCGTGGGATTTAACAACAGGCAGTAAAGATGTGAAAATAGCCATTGTAGATGATGCTTTTAAAATATCTCATCCTGATTTGGCTGATAATGTCTGGATAAACGAAGCTGAAATTGCAGGTAACGGAATTGATGATGATGGCAATGGATATATAGACGACATAAATGGCTGGGATGCTGCTGATGAAGACAACGACCCAAGTCCACCCGATTCACCAGGGTTTTGGGGCGAAATGGTTTATACTCACGGAACACACTGTGCTGGCATTGCAGCAGGTGTTACGGGCAATGGTATTGGCATAGCCTCCGTTAGTCATAACGTTTCTTTTATCCCCATTAAAGCTCTTTCAAATAATGCCCTGATTCCCCTTGCTATCGAAAAACCTGCAGAGGGTATAGATTATGCCATAGCAGCAGGTGCACACATTGTTAGCATGTCCTTTGGTGGCGAACAGGCTGATGGTTTCGGACCACTGGAAACACTTATAAATGCAGGAACTGAACAGGGAATTATTTTCGTTGCAGCAGCAGGAAATAATGGAGATGGAAGTGGTAGCTTTTTGCCAGGTGCAGAAGCTAATGCTATCAACTACCCAGCAGGATTTGATAATGTTTTGGCAGTGGGTGCTACCAATGCACAAGATAAAAAGCCCGGATTTTCACAATATGGTGAGTGGCTTGATGTGATGGCACCCGGCGAAGGAATTTATAGCTCTTTGGCCTGGTCTGAAGAGTATGGCGACCAAGATGGAACCTCCATGGCATGCCCAATGGTGGCAGGAGCTTTGGCTCTAATGAAGTCGTATAAACCAGAGGCAAGCCCTGAAGAGTTAATTATCTGCCTGAAAAATGGCTGTGATAATATAGATGAACACAATGCCGAATTTGTAGGGAAAATGGGAGCGGGAAGAATTAATGTATATAACTCTTTGCTCTGCCTTGATGAGCAGCTGAAAGTTGAGAAAAATGAAATCGAATTTGCTGTATATCCCAATCCTGCTATCAATGAACTCAATTTTAAATTCAGCGATTGGCAAAATCGTACAGTGAAAATTGTAAATATTTCAGGACAAGTGGTGATGACATATAACCCCAATCAAGCCCAGTTCAAAGCCGATGTGAGTGGCTTGAGTAGCGGACTGTACATGATAGTTGTTTCGGAAGGCGACAATGTAGCCCTAACAAAAATCAATATTCAAAGATAGTTTTATTCACTAAAATATTTCAATTCAGCATCCATATTTAAATGTGGGTGCTGTTTTTTTAACTGCTCAACATTCTCCAATATCTTCGATTTGAAAACTCTAAACTTCTCATTATCAGGGAAAAATGCTCTGTGTTGCATGGCTCTGTTTATCTCCTCAATTTTTGAGATTAAATCCAAAGTCTCCTTTTTGAAATATCCCTTTTTGAAATGCTCAAAAATATAATCTATAGCCAAATTGTTGGGATGAATAAAGTCATTTTCGTAAAATCTATAATCGCGCAAATCGTCAATCATTATTTCATAAGAAGGAAAATAACTAAGCTGTTCAAACTTATTTTCCAAATTGTAGCAAAGAATCTGCAAAATAGATTTACTTACCTGATTTTCATGAAATCCATCCGATAAATATCTAACAGGACTAATGGTTAGAATAATTTTCAGTTCGGGATTGATGGATAAAATCTTTTTAAAAATATCATTATATACCTTTGTAATATCCTCAATATCAGCAATCTGCTTCTTAAAATTCTTGCTGGGATATTTATGGCAATTGGAAACAATTTCATTGGTTTCACACAAAGTATAGTAGTGAGATGAACCAAAAGTGATAAAAAGAAATTTAGAGTTTTTCAAAAAATCAAAAGACTTTTCCAACCTGAAATTTATATTTTGCAAACTCTCCTCTTTGCTAATTGACGAAAATGAACTGTGATGTTGAAAGCTGTGCCACAGATTGTTATACTGCCTTAAATCGTTTTCAGAAAACAGTATCCCATTGGCTAAAATTTCCAGATGCTGGGCTATGCTATATGGGTTATAGGTGATACCAAACGGGTTTAGGTCTATATCAAATTTTAACTTTTTTAGGGCTTTGCCCATATTTTCGGTAAAACATGAACCCAACATCATAATTTTATCATGATGATTTATCTCTATATCACTATTTAACGCGGGGATTTGTGTTCTAAATTGCATCGCTTTTTTGCAAATTTACAAATTTAGCAACAAAACATTGTAAAAATTGTTGGATAATAGATTGCAATGATAATCTTGCAAGCATATTATTCTTAATTTTGCAAAAAATAAACTCATGAATCTGCATGAACTGCTCTCCTTCGGAGGTTTTATAATTATTATAATCATATTTCTGATTATTGATTTGGGTGTTTTTGATAAAAAAGCACACGTTGTTTCTTTCAAAGAGTCGCTGATGTGGACAATTATTTGGATAGTTGTTTCGGTACTATTTTTTTTAGTTCTTAGATTTTTCGGAAACGAACTTCACGGACCCGAAAATATGAGCGAGCTTAAAGAATTGTCTATACGCTATAAGCATAATTTGAATTTTGATGGACTGAGCTTTCAGGAAGCAATAAAACTATACAATCACAATCTTTCCATTGAATACATAACAGGATATTTGGTGGAAAAGTCACTCTCCATAGACAATATTTTTGTGTTTATTCTAATTTTTGCATCCTTTGGAATACCCGAAGAACATTACAAACGCGTCCTAACGTGGGGTATTATAGGAGCAGTGCTTATGCGTTTTATTTTCATTTTTGTTAGCTCGGCACTAATACAAAAGTATGCTTGGATTTTATACATTTTTGGCGGCTTCTTGGTGATAGCAGGTCTGAAAATGTTCTTTTCAAAGTCGGACGAAAAGAAAGATCCATCAAATAATTTTATTGTAAAATGGCTATCTAAAAGATTTAACATAACCGAAACTTTGCATGGTCAAGATTTGATTTTTAGAGAAAAAGGGAAAGTATTTCTAACTCCACTATTTATAACCTTAGTGGTGGTTGAACTCTCTGATGTGATTTTTGCCATCGACTCTATACCGGCTGTTTTTGCCGTTACCAAGGACCCATTTGTGGTTTTCTTTTCAAATATATTTGCTATTCTTGGACTTAGGTCTATGTTTTTCTTGCTCAATAATATAATTGATAAATTCCGTTTTCTAAAGGTCGGATTGGCAGTTTTACTTCTGTTTATTGGTTTAAAAATGCTTCTGATAGATTGGATTGAAAAGAGTGCAATAAATTACGAAACTTGGCACTCTCTGATAATCATTTTCTTAATACTCCTTGTTAGTGTTTTAGCCTCCATCATGTTTCCAGCTAAGGAGGAGAAGAATGTCCAATAGCAAAGCAGAACCATACGGATTATATTTTCACATTCCATTTTGTTTAAGAAAATGTAGCTATTGCGACTACTATTCTCTTATAAAATTAGACAAAATTGATGAGTTTGTAAATAGTTTAACGAAGGAAGTTGAAAGTCGGAAAATTGAAGAAAACCATCTTGTAAAAACAATTTATATAGGTGGTGGAACGCCATCTTTGCTCAGCTATGAGCATTTTTCAAAGATTTTTGAAGTAATTAATCAAAACTACAAGATTGACCCAGAAGCGGAAGTCAGCGTAGAGCTAAATCCTGAAAATGTTAGTGAAGAATATATTAAACAGATTTCTAAGTTCGTAAATAGATACAGTCTTGGAGTTCAGTCGTTTGATGATTTAAGTTTGCTTTTTTTGGGGAGAGTTCACAATGCTGATATGGCTAAAAAAGCTGTTGAAATAATTCAAAATCAAGCTTCAGAAAATATTAATATCGATTTAATTTATGGTTTGCCAAGCACATCAAGAGATGTTTGGAAAGCCAATTTAGATAAGTTTTTTCAGCTTAATATTCCTCATCTTTCGGCTTACTCTTTGAGTATTGAAGAAAAAACAAAACTTTGGGCAGATATAAGGCACAAAAAGATTCCACCACTAAAAGAGGAAAACTCTTTGGAGGATTATAATTTGCTCATTGAGATGATGAAAGAGAGAAATTATCATCATTACGAAATTTCCAATTTTGCAAAAGATGGATTTTTTTCGCAGCACAATAGCAGTTACTGGAAAGGACGAAAATATTTGGGATTTGGACCTTCGGCACACTCTTATGATGGAAATATTAGAAGATGGAATTTGAGTTCAATCACTTTGTATATGAAAGCTATTGAAAATAATACTTGCTATTTTGATTATGAAAATTTGTCAGAAAGGGATAAGCTTAATGAGTATATTATGACATCTTTGAGAACCTTTTGGGGTATAAATTTGCAGGAGGTAAAAGGAAAATGGGGTGAATATTTAGCCCGAAAGTTGCTTGTAAATTTGAATAAAATCTCACCTGAAAATATTATAAATAGTGAGCAAAACTGGACGTTAACCCAGCAGGGCATGATGATTTCGGATGATATAATTTCAGACTTATTTTTTATTGATTAGCCAAAAAAACTGTATGGCAGGCTAAAACAGCAGCAGTTTCGGTCCTGAAACGAGATTGACCCAACGAGATGGGCTTGAAACCTTTTTTTACTGCCATTTCCACCTCTTCATTTGTAAAATCGCCCTCGGGTCCAATCAGAATAAGAGTTTTTTTGCCAATCTCCATATTTGAAAATAGCTCCTCTTTGTCGGTTTCGCACCAAGCAATAAATTTGTTGAAATCATCAGTTTGTGCAGATATAAATTCTTCAAAATCAGTAAGTTCATTTATTGTTGGTAGCTTTGTTTTTAGTGATTGTTTCATTGCCGAAAGTGCAATCCTCTCCAATCTTTCTATTTTTATATTTGTTTTTTCACTTCTGACACATTTTATGGGTGTGATGCTACTTATGCCAATTTCGCTTGCTTTTTCCACAAACCATTCAAACCTATCTTGACTTTTTAGGGGTGAAATTGCAATATGCAGCTCATAGTTTGTTTGAAATTTAGCTTCTACCAAATTTGTGATATTCAATATGCAGGAGTTCATATTGTCATCAACTATTGTAGCTTCAAAAACCTCGCCTTTACCGTTGGTTATGTGAACCTTATCGTTCAGTTTTTTTCTCAACGACCTAATCAAATGTCTCGATTCTTCTCTGTCTAACTCAAGTATATTTCCAATATTTGCATCGGGCGAATAGAAGTATTGCATATTGTTTTTTTGTAAAAGTAGTTTTTTTTTTAATTACAAATAAAAAAAGGAGGATTTTGTAACGCAAAAGTATAAGCCGGATTCTGTATTCCGAAGAATCGGAATGTTTGTCATTTCTCTAGGACAAATGTCGCCATTTGCCTCCATCAACCTACCCTCCGAGATTGGACGAGCAGCCCTCAAGCCTCGGTTTATTTGGTCTTTCATCCCATGAGGTTTACCCACACAACCAATCACTTGGCTGTGTTGTGAGCTCTTACCTCACATTTTCACCCTTACCCCGACATGTCGGGACGGTTATTTTCTGTGGCACTTGCTGTTACTGCGTCCTCCTCGCAGTACCTTCCTGTTAGGAAGCATGGTGCTCTGTGATGTCCGGACTTTCCTCTGCTTAAAAAAAGCAGCGACAAACCCTAATGCGTTACATTTGCAAAATTACGAAATAAAACCTTTAGTACAATTGAGTCTCGATATCTATCGTGAAAAAATGGGGTATAACAAATATATAATCGTATTTATGACTAAAAGGGCTAATTTTGCACAAGATATTTTACGACAATGAAAAAACTAAAATTAGACTCTTTTGTGCTTTTACTTTTTGTTGCAGTGGCATTATCCTATTTTTTTCCGCAACTTGCATATTCTAATTATATAAATTTAAACACTGTAATAAGTGTTGGAATTACGCTGATTTTCTTTTTCTATGGATTAAAATTGAGCTTTGAAGATATAAAACGAGATTTAAGAAATTGGAAGTTACATATTGTAATTCAATTATCAACATTTTTGCTATTTCCACTATTGGTTGTAGCCTTCAAACCCTTTGTTTTTTCGGCAGACAAAGAGTCTATTTGGTTGGCTTTTATGTTCTTGGCAGCTTTGCCGTCAACGGTTTCATCATCGGTGGTGATGGTTTCACTGGCAAGGGGAAATGTTCCAGCTTCAATTTTTAATGCCACTATTTCGGGCTTGATAGGAATTATTATAACACCACTCTGGATGGGGCTTTTTATAGAGCAAAGTGCTGCTGATTTCCATTTGGGACCTATCTATATTAAACTTGTTACAGAGATATTATTGCCGGTGGGCTTAGGTTTGCTTTTGCAGCACTATTTTTCCTATTTCCACCGTTTTACCCTAAAATATGCAATACTATTTAACGGATTTGATAAGACAGTAATTCTGCTGATAGTTTATAATAGCTTTGCCAAATCCTTTGTGGACAGAATTTTTTCGTCGGTTGATGCGTGGGGCTTTATGATAGTGGTTTTGGGCTCTGTGGCAATTTTCTTTGTGGTTTATGAAATTACGGGATATGTTTCTAAAAGACTTAAATTCAATCTTCCAGATACCATAGCAGTTCAATTTAATGGAACAAAAAAATCGCTACTGCATGGAACTGTTTTTTCAAAAGTTTTGTTTGGTGCTGGTGCTGTACCCATTGGGATAATCCTTTTGCCCATTATGATTTATCACACTTTGCAAATTTTCATAGTAAGTATTATTGCCACCAAAAAAGGAGCAAGAGATGATTAACAACATATTTATTTTACTTTATATGCTTGCTAATTAGATTATTTGCATGTTAATTTTTATCACCACCTAAAAGGAATTAGATTTTTTATCTATAAATAGAGATTATCGGGCATATAGTGCGATGTTAAGTGTAATTTTGCATTGTGAAATAATGTTATCCTATTATAGTAAAACGAAAAAAATTAATGATATATGAAAAATCTAAATTATGCTAAAAAGCTTATGAAACGAAGCTTTAGTTTTGGACAAATAAGTTTTGTCCTATTGAGTTTATTCCTGTTTTTACAGATAAACTACTCTGTTTCTCAAAATGTAGTTACCATTGGTGAAGGAGAAACAGCATCAAAAGAACTGCCAATAAGTATTAACTACGGCTTTTCAAATTCGCAACAAATTTATTTGCAGAGCGAAATTGCAAGAGCTGGCGAAATTTCTGCCATTGCATTAAACATGTTAGGAGGAATAGATATTGAACATTCCAATGAGTGGGAGATCTACTTAGCTCATACTTCCAAAGATTATTTTGAAAATGATGCAGATTTTGTTCATTTTAATGAATTTACAAAAGTTTATTCGGGTACTATTGACGAACAGCCGGCTGCTGGTTGGTACGAAATTGAATTTAATATATAAAATTTCAACTATAATAATGTAGATAATCTAGTTATACTTGTTAATGAAATTAAAATGTATGACGACTATATTGGATCTACAGGTGGTATTGCTAAAACTTTTGGAACAGGTGGTAGAAGGGCTTTGCTTCATGAACAGGATACATATTTTCCAATAGATATAGCTGGGCTAAGCTATTATAACACCTCCTATATTGATGAGGTAAATCATATCCAATTGTATTTTCAGGTGTTAAATGCTACATGTGCACAGCCGTTAGAGCTTTCTATCTCTGATATTACCACTGAGTCGGCTACTGTTTCGTGGGCTGCTCCCAGCGAAGCTCCTACAAATGGCTATCAAGTCTATTTTAGCACAGAAAGTACTTCTCTTGGAGAAAGCACAGTGCCTCAGTTGAATATGCCTGCTGAAACTACAACGGCAGAACTATCTGCTTTGGTGCACAACACAGCTTATTATGTGTGGGTTCGTTCCAATTGTGGTGATGATAATTTTAGTGATTGGTCTGGTCCTGTAATCTTTAATACTGAAGATGTTGCATGTGTTTTTTTTGAGATACCCTATTTTGAAGGCTTTGAAGAGAACAATGCCAACGATGAACTTATAGAAAATTGTATTACGCAAGAGTTCGTAGAGGGTGATTACCCAAAGTATTGGCGTGCCAACAACACAACTCAATGGTACAACAGAGAGCCACGCAGTGGTGATTGGAATGCTACATTAAAGTATGGCAATAGAGCATGGATATTTATACCAGTGGAATTAGAAGGAGGTGTGAGCTATAAAGCTAGCGTTTTTGCTCGACAAGATACTGATAGCCCCGGTGTGGCACAAATATCTTTAGGATTCTCAACTGTTAGATCACACGAGATGATGACATTAATTACAGGCTCAACATCTGTTTTTGCAGGCGATTATCAAGAAGTTTCAGGTCTGTTTACACCAGCATCTGATGGTATGTACTTTTTTGGAATTTATGGCGAAGTAACATACACACCTTATTATTTGTCTATCGATGATATTTCCATCACAGCTCATGTTGAATTAAGCGATGAAGCAGAAATATTAAGCTTTAGCTTTGGCGAATATGACTCATTCCCTGCAGTAATAGATAGTGATGAAGCCAATATAGATTTATGGGTTTTAGATGATACAGATTTATCAAACCTTGTAGCAACATTCACATTGAGCGAAGGTGCCATAGCAAGAGTTGGTGGAATAATGCAAGTGAGTGGCGAAACCGCCAATGACTTCAGTACTGGTCTTTTGGACTATAATGTTATTGCCGAAAACGGCGACGTAAAAGAGTGGTCCATTAGTGTTAATAAAATGACAGGTGTTTGTAAATACAATGAAATTGAGGCTACTTTAATGCCAAATCCCAATAGTGGACAATTCAAAATTGTTGTAAACGATGTTGATGGAAAATGCCAGTTTGATCTAATGGATATTACCGGACGTGTGGTTTATAAGCAAGAAATAAATGCCTTCGGAACTGTAACCGAATATTTCGACTTAGACCTCAATAATGGTACATATTTCCTAAAAACCACCATGAATGGCAAATTGAGAATTGAAAAAATAGTGATAAGATAGTAAGCGTATTACTACTAAATAATAAAGGACTGCCAAAAAGCAGTCCTTTATTATTTTATTGAATATATCCTGCAAGGTCTCCCAGACCTTTAATCCATCAAGTGAATTGTTTTGTCAATTTCAATGGTTAATGACTATGGTTTGAAATAAATGGCTATTATTTTCGTTATTTATTTATATTTGTGTATAAAATTGCTACAATATGAAGAGGCTATTATTTACATTTTTTATCTTTTTGGCAACATCTAATCATTTGTTTGCCACACCTCAAATAGGCGATATCCTTCATTGGAACGACACCACGTATTTCCTAACCGCACTTCCAATAGGTATTTTCAAGGATTTTGATTTTGGTAGCAAAGAGCTTTTTGGTGTTGAAAAAAACTTCCAATCTAATTGTGGAAAGGGATATATTCCAGAATGGCTTATTATAAATGATGAACTTTTTTTGAAAACAATTTACGATTGCAATTATCAGGATCGTGGTAAATATGCCTATGATACTGCAAATTTAGCTAAAATTTTTCCTGACAAATATAAAGATGGTTTTGTAAAAGTCGATTGGTTTAGCGGAGATATATGGTTGTCGTATGGCGAGCGGTTTCGTGGTTTTAGCGAATATTTTTATGACAAAAATACCAAAATTAGTTTCAAAAATGGCAAGATAAGCAATATCCAATATTTCAATAATTCTGAATTTAGTATAATTTCAGACTACCCTAATGATGGAGAAAAATTAATAGATTTTGTTCATTCTAATATAAACTGGGATATTATTCCCGATTTAGATAGCAATAAAGTTGTAATATATACAGCTTCAACTATCAGAAAACCTGGTAAATCAGATAAAACTGAGATTTTGAGAGATAATAGTGATAATAAGCTTTTTGCTAAAGAAGCCATCAGGGTTGTAAGTATGATTCCCAAGTGGACAATCTACTATTATTTGGGTAGATATGAGATGTATATCTATAATATTCCTGTAATATTTAGCGAAGAAAACAGAACAAAATATAGCAAAAAGTAATTTTATCCGCAGTGGAAAAACCTCTCTAAAACAATATCAAGTAATTCAGGGTCTTCTTCAATTCTTTCGTTCAAAGTTTTGTCATCATGTTGCTTCAAATCTTTGATAATCCCATCTAACATTCCCGGACTGAAAACACCATAATTCTCAAAAATATGTCTCTGTTTGTCCATCACTTCTGCCGACTCCCAGCATGATATGGGTAATTGTTTCAACTCCTTAATCTTGTTTCTAGCTCCAGCTTTGCTAATATCAACATCGATAAATGTTTTGTTGGCATTTTCCAATGCGTTTTGCATCTCAAAGCCATGACGGCAGGCAATGGCCATACTTGCAGCCAAAAAGTGAATATTTGATGAGCCGTTGGGACTTCTAAATTCAATGGTCTGTTTGTGAGTGGCATCATATCTGCTCTGTCTGTCGCTGTTGTTAACCGTTGCAGCCATATCCTCTTTGTTGCTCCAACCCAAGGGGACTCTCAGCAGTGCCGAACGGTTGCGTTCACCCCAACAAATATTCACCCCAGCACTTCTCTTAACATACGAAAGCGGATTGGGGTTGCCAAAGGCTGTTAAAGCACCAGCACACTCCATCATGCCAGCAATGGCTGTTTTGGCAATGGAAGACAATTTGCCAGCACGTAGCATTTGGTTTTTCCCATTTTTCATCAACCTAATATGAATATGCAACCTCGACTCGGGCTTGTTGGGGGCAACTTTTGGAGCAAAAGAGACCTCCAAACCATATTGAAATGCCAAGTTGCGAATTACCCATTTGGCAATCACAATTTGGTCGGCAGCCTCCAATAGCGAAGCTGGCATAAACTCAATTTCGTTTTGTTCGTAATAGTGTCCGTTGTATTCAAAG
The DNA here is from genome assembly GCA_012522535.1 of Bacteroidales bacterium. GTDB lineage: Bacteria > Bacteroidota > Bacteroidia > Bacteroidales > WCHB1-69 > JAAYKF01. The sequence goes on along the minus strand of JAAYKF010000124.1, from coordinate 1,340 downwards.
GCACCGTTTTCGGTGTGTCCATATTTTATTAGTCCGCCTGTTTGAGCTATGAGCCTCATGCACTCAAGCCTAAAATCTTCATATTTTGTAAAAGGAGTAGATTCTTGATAATTGTTGTTTTCAACGGCAAAATTTTCCTCCACAAAGCCCTTTACGTAGTATTCCAATTCGCCAAGCATCTCGCAATCCATTCCCGTTATCTGCTTAAAAGCATTGGAAGCTTTCGTAACAATATATTCAGGAGCACTCTCCAATGGCTTGCCATCTTTAGTGTAATAGTTGCACAGCAAAGCCATGGTTTTTATTTCAGAAAATGGATCTACAAAAGCTGTTGAATATCTTGGGATAACATACAAATCGCTGGACTGAGCCTCAATGAAAGAGAACAAGCAAGAGCCATCAACCCTTTCGCCATAAGAAAGAATTTCGTCCAAATGCCAACGACTTGTAATCATAAAATTTAAACTTTTGAGTTTGCCATCGCCACCCACAAATAGAAATTTTACCATTTCCACCGATTTGTCTTCGCAAAATTTTATTAAATCTTGCTTGCTAAATTCAGAATTATGCTTCTTTAGGTGCTTTACAATAGGATTTGCGTTCATCGAAATTTTATCTCTCATAGCTAAGTAGTTTTTATATTGAACTTCAAAAATAGACTTTTATTGTTGAATAATCAATTTCTTTTTCTGACTAAATTGACCCATCTCCAATGATAAAATATATGTACCAGAATTAAAATTTGATAAGTCAATAGTGTTTGTGTGTTGATTGCTCTCTTTTACAAAAGCTTCGCTATAAATTAATCTGCCCGTTAAATCGAAGATATTTATCAAAGCGTTTCCGCTAATAACTTCTGGAAGAAATAGCGTGGTTTTTCCATTACCTGGATTTGGATATAAATAAATTGACGAAAGGGGATTGTTTTCATCAATATTATCCGCCGAATTTAATATAAAATGCAAATTGTCAAGATAGGCATTGTCTAAGGTAAACATCAAAGTGTCGCCGGCAATGTTTCTGGTTTCGAAGCTAACTTCAAGAATATCACCCACATAGTTGGACAGGTCTATAATATGATTTTTAAAAGGGTCGTTTGTTGGCGTATTGCATTTTAAAGTTTGTGAGTTGTGGTGTGTTCCGTTGACCAAAATTCTCATAATGCTCGATGAGGTATAATCCCCGGGTCCCAAAAGCTGGGCATAAAGTGGCGAGCCGCTGGTCTGTTTTAAATCAAAGCCCATATGCAGAGCTTCTAAGTCGCGAGCATCAACGCAAAAAGATGCCATTGCCGACAAGGTCTCATTGTATTCCCATTCCTGACCCGGAAAAGGGATATT
>JAAYKF010000123.1 GCA_012522535.1 Bacteroidales bacterium | reverse complement strand
CTTTTCACAAATTCAAACACACCATTTTCGCCAAGCTTATACGTTTCTTCCACTTCCGACACCTGTTTTGTTTGATTGTCGGTGTGCATTAAATCTATCAAATCTCTCTTTTTATTGGAACTTATGGAATTGTATTTTTTGGAAATTTTTACTGATTTATCTTTATCTATCACCGACTCCCAAAGCTCTGTTTCAAGCTTCCCCAACTCTTCATAGTAGTTATCTACACACAACAAAAGTGCCGAAATTGCATCATTAGTCGATTTTTCGAAGCTTACAAGAATTTGCATAAAAGCATCGTGTTCTTTGGGTCTATTTTTCACCAAAACAAGTTCATAATAATCATTCTCAAAATCTATTATTTTGTCGAAATACCAATCTAAATCCAAGTTCAAATTCAAAAATGGCTCTGAAAGATTATCAAAATAAAATAGCTTAGCCTCTATATTTTCTATGCCTGCAATATTGGCTGTGTCGTCAAATTCAAGGTCGTCAATATTGACATAAACCGGCAAAGAGACCCTATTAAAGCCATCGACACTCTCACCTACATCGTGATCTTCAATATTAACTCTCTTACAAGAACTCAAGTAAAAACTGGATATTATTATAAAAGCTACAACAAATATCCCTTTAGAAGAAGTTGTAAAAATATCTTTCAAACTACTTTTCCCCTTTTTTGCAAAATTTGCTATTTTGTACGAATAAAACATTTAATATATTTAAATAATAATTTTGTTACATACAAATAACAAGCCTAAAAGTTCGAATTTGAATAATAAAGGAAAAATTAATTTAATTTACCCAAGCGAGCCGTAGTTTTTACGTTAACCCTTTTATACAAAAATCCAATTCCCAAAGCTGGCTTATAAACAGATTTTTCATATTGCGGATAAAACACAACATCATATCCCGGATTGTTTTTCATAAGCTCATAAAGGGCATAATTGGAAGTTCTGTCATCGAGCAAAAAACCTATCACCGGAACACTTGCCACATCAATTCTTACATAATTTTTGTCAACAAAACCGACTTCTTTTTTGAATAATCTTTGCCAATCGATGCCCAATATTCGCACTGAATAAGCCTCCGCCGACAACTGATTTGACAAAGTAAAATCCGACTTTACAAAGTCCACTCTTGCATTTGGTTCACGCATATTATAAGTGTTCAGCCTGCAACTGCTAAAACTTACAACAAATAAAAGAGCCACAAAAAACTTAAAAAACATCCTTATTTTCATAACATTAATTTTAATTAATAAATAATCTAAAAATCAAAGACAAATGTATAAAAAATCTTTTACTCATATAAATAAAAAAACTTGAGGCTGTCTAAAAGAGCTTGAAATTTCATTATAAGGATTATAAAATTCTAAGAAAACTTGACTTTCTTATATAAATAATGTATATTTGATGCTTGGTTTATATATTATCAATAATTATTAAAAAACACCATGGAGGACTTATCATGAAAAAATTAAAAATTCTTAGCACGCTGTTTTGCATTTTATTTTCACTAACTGTTATGCCACAGGAGCTTGAAAAAGAAATTATTCCTATTTATACAGGAAGCGAAATTAGGTACGATGACAAGATTGGATTTGAGGAATTATCCTTCATTGTTGGCGAGTCGAAGTTACAAACCTCCGAAGGCGTTTTAAGACGACTATTTTGTCGTGCACCTGAGGGACGCTCTCCATTTGAAGTAGTGAAAAACTATGAAAAATCCATAGCGGACATGGGTGGAACTATCATATTCTTTTCACGAAACCCCAAAGATATAGAAATCGAAAAGCTGAAATTTCAAGATATTTTTGCGAAAAACCGTAAGGATAGAGGTTTATCAACATATCACTACACCCACACAACATTTCCTGCGGAAATTACAGAATACTTAGTGGGCAAAATTAAGTTGGCAGACAAAGATGTTTACACAATAATAGCTGTAGGTCATGGTGCATGGGCAGCAAACGAGCATAATAGAACTTTTTATGAGTTTATTACCCTTGAAGTTGAACCGATGGAAATGGATATGATAAGTGCTGCTGATATTGGAAAAGCACTATCAACACAAGGACGTATTGCCATATATTCTATTTATTTTGATATTGGAGAATCTGAGGTTAAAGCAGAATCAACAAAGGCTCTTGAAGAAATAGCAGAGTATCTAAACAGCAACAAGGCACAAAAGGTAATTGTGGTTGGACATACCGACAACACTGGCGACTTTGATTCAAACATCAAGTTATCGAATGAGAGAGCCGAGGCAGTAATAGAGAAACTTATTACCCAATATAATGTAGATAAGATGCAACTAAAACCGTACGGTGTTGGCTCAGTTTCGCCCATAACAAGCAACTCTACAGAAAATGGCAGAGCCAAGAACAGGAGGGTGGAAATAGTAGAACAATAGAGACTGGTATCTTTCTTATGACTCTGTTTCTGAAGATATTATATGGGCTATTGTAATTAAAAACTTACAAATTCTAAAAAAAGAGATTATAGAATTAATCGCAGAATAAATCATTCCCCTACTTCCCTATATTTTTTATAGCCATAGAAATCAGTTTATGGATTTCTAAATTTAATTTCAGGAAAATCTTCTTAGTGTTTAAGAATGTTTTATATTTGCTCTTAAACAAACCATTATGAATTTTGACAAATTAACCGATACACTTATTTTCATAAATGATAGTTTACAAGCGAAAGCTAAATCTGCGGTCAACGTAGCTTTAACCATACGTAACTGGCTGATTGGCTATTACATTGTAGAATTTGAACAAAACGGAGAAGATAGAGCAACATACGGCTCTGAGTTATTAAAGAATCTTTCTAAAAACATTACAAAGCGAGAGATTGACGGATTTTCGGTTACTAATCTAAAACTTTTCAGGCAGTTTTATTCTAATTTTCCCGAAATTGCTCTTTTGTTTAATAAACGTACAGATAACCAAATTCTTTTATCAATTAGTGATGATTTAAAAAAAGCTGGAATTTCAATTGGCCAGTCAACGACTGACCAATTGAACAACAATGTACAGTCAATTAGTCAGTTGGCAACTGACCAATCACAAAGTTCACATAATCAATTAGATAATGATAGTTTATTAAAACTTTCGTCGAAAATGCTTCAATCACTTTCATTTACACATATCAGCTTATTATTGGGCATTGATGATAAACTCAAACGTAGTTTTTATGTAGTTGAAGCAATAAAAGGAGTCTGGAGCGTTAAGGAGTTAAAAAGACAGATTGATTCTTTGTATTTTGAAAGATCTGGACTTAGTAAAGATAAATTGACATTAAGTAAATTAACTGCACAAAATGCCCATAAAGATACTAATACCATACGAAATCCAATGATTTTTGAATTTTTAAGCTTACCCACTAATGAAACTATACACGAAGCTCAATTGGAAAAGGGATTAATGGATAACCTGCAACATTTCTTGCTAGAATTAGGCTATGGTTTCTGCTTTGAAGCCCGACAAAAGCGAATTCTGATAGATGATGAATATTACTTTATAGACCTGGTCTTTTATCATCGTGTGTTGAAATGCCACGTTTTAATAGAATTAAAAACGGAAGCATTTACGCACGAGAATATTGGGCAATTGAATATTTATCTGCATTATTTTAAAGATAAAATAATGCTACCTGATGACAATCCACCCATCGGAATTTTACTTTGCACCAAAGCCAAGTCGCAAATGGTGCGTTATGCCACCACCAATAAAGACAATGTTTTGGTAAACGAATATCGAGTACAATTGCCAGATGAAAAAGAATTACAACGATTTGTGGAACAACAATTAAACAACCTGTGAAAATCTAAAACAACTAAAAGAAATTTACTCAAAAAACACCTTATATACTTCCCCCCCTACTTCCCTCTATTTTTAATAGCCAGATAAATCAATTTATGAATTTCGGCTCGTACTTTGTATTTGCTTATTCCGCGATTTTCAGCATTTGGGTTAATTCTATTGGACAAAAAGACAAAAGCCAAATCATATTCAGGGTCAACCCACAAATAGGTGCCTGTAAAACCAGTGTGTCCGTAGCTTTTTTGTGATGCCAAAAGTGTGCAAGGTCCATTATCTGTTTCGCCTGCTACTCTCCTATCAAATCCCAAACCACGACGGTGATTGGAGGCTGTTAGCTGGAAGCGTGAAGTGAAATAATCAACCGTAGATTTCTCAAAATATCTTACACCATTTACATGTCCACCATTGAGCAACATTTGACCAATAACAGCCACATCATAAGCATTGGCAAAAAGTCCAGCATGACCCGAAACTCCACCCAACAAGGCTGCCGCTTGGTCGTGGACATAACCTTGTACCAAGGTTTTACGAAAATCTTTATCCAATTCTGTAGGCATTATTTCATCTTTTGAAAAAACTTTTAAAGGATTATAAACCATGGTCCTAAGACCCATTTTATTATAAAAACACAAATTCAAAAACTCTTCAAAATTCATCATCACCACATTTTCAATCAGCTTGGGCAAAATGATAAAACCGAAGTCGCTGTAAAGATACCTGTTCCTCTTATTTAGGTCTGTATCTGCAATTATTTTCATAATAGTATCACCAACTGAAGTCAAACAATAGAAGCCATCAATTACCTGATTATCAAACCTTTCGCTCTTTACAGGAGAAAAATAGTTTGTAACATTTTCCTCCTTCATAAAGTCTCTATAAAAGGGTATCCACGCTTTGAAACCCGCTGTGTGGGTCATCAGCCTGGCGATGCTTATTTCGGAGATTTTCGTCTCTTCAAGTTCAGGAATATATTTTGAAATCTTGTCATTAACATTTATAAAACCATCTTCGTAAAGACGCATCATGGAGATTGTTGTAGCCAAAATTTTTGTCAAAGAAGCTAAATCGTATAGATCGGTCAATTGCACTGCTTGCAATTTTGTATAATCGTGGTGACCGTATGCTTTATGGTGAATTAAGTCGCCCTTGTATGCCACTGCAATTTGGCAACCCGGAAAAACCTCCTTTTCAATACAATCATTCACAAAGGAGTCAAGTTCCAAAAAGTATTTTTCTGGTAGCTTATATTTGGCTAAATCGACCTCATTTAGAACTTTATCTACTTTTTTTTTACATCAAAACCAAGTCCTGAAGGGAAATCTTTATTTACCGAAACGGGTAATTTCCCATCAACGTCAATTAGTCCTAAAACAGCCTTAGCAGCCGAAGTTTGAGCCACCGCCGTGGAATGATATGCCACAAGAATTGAGTTAAAATTATTCAAATTTTGGATATTGGCCAGAGAATAGGGATTGCCAAAAACAACCAAAACCACATTTTCCAATTTGCTCAATGCACCCAACAAATTCAATGTTTGTGCCGATAGCCCATACTTATTTCGAGGATTGTCGCTAAGTCCGAAAACGCCCACCACCACCAAATCATGTCCTTTTAGCTTGTTAATAGTAGCAGCTCCACTCTGTGCATTGGTGGTTTTGTTGAGCTGATATGAAGATATTTTCCCCGACAAACTCAACTGCTTTTGAAAAGTATTATTGGCTCCACTTCCTATCACCAAGGATGCTACTTTATTCTGAGTAAAATCGATGGGTAAAATATCATTATCATTTTTTATGATTGTCATGGTGGCGTTGGAAATTCGCTCATGCAAATCTTTTGCTTTGGGGCTATTTAGCACATTATAAATTTTATCAGTCGAAACTTGTTCCGATTTATGTATGCCCCATTTTTCTTTTTCACGAAGCACTTTCAAGCACTTTCTATCAATTGTTTCCACGGGGATGGTGCCATCGTTTACAGCCTCCACAAGTTTTTTATGACCAACTGCTGGATCTGGTGGCAAGAGCAATAAATCTATATCCGAAAGAATGGCTTTTATTTCAATTTCGCCGGGTTTGCGATTATTTGTCATAGCCTTCATCTCCATTCCATCGGTAAAAACAAGACCATCATATTTGAAATATTTTCGCAACAACTCTTGAGTAAAAGCTGGCGACAAACTTGAAGCAAGATTTGGAGTTGTGTCTATGGCTGGCACAAAAAGATGTCCCACCATAACAGAGCCTACACCCTTGTCTATGATATATTTGAAAGGGTAAAACTCAACTTGAGCCAATCTTTCCAAACTATGTTTTATAACCGGCAGAGCGTGATGAGAGTCGGTTTCTGTGTCGCCGTGCCCGGGAAAATGTTTCAAACTGGACATAATTCCATTCTCTTCAAGCCCCCTAACATATTGCAATCCTTTTTGGGCTACCAATTGAGGGTTTTCGCCAAAAGAGCGACTATTAATAACTGGATTTTTGGGGTTATTATTAACATCAACCACTGGTGCAAAATTAACATGAACGCCCATTGCTTTGAACTGATGAGCAAACTCGGCAGCCATTTCATAAATCAATTCATCATTTTGAATTGCCCCTAAAGCCATCTGACTGGGAAACCTCAAAGCACTATCCAGACGCATAGCCGGACCAAATTCGCCATCAAAAGTTACCATTAAAGGAATTTTGGAAACATTTTGAATTTCATTAGTTAGTAATATCTGCTTTACGGGACTTCCCTTAAAAAAGCAAACACCACCAAACTGATATTTCTTTATAAAATTAATATATTCTTGATTACTAACATCATTATACCTTACCCTAACAACCATCAATTGAGCCACTTTCTCCTCCAAACTCATGGTTTTAAAAACAGAATCAGCCCAAGTTTCACCCAATTCTAAGTCAGATTTAGCTATTACAATTTCTTTATTTTTAATATCTACTTTGTCAATCTTAGGCAGACCAAAAATGCTCATAGCGGCAAGGGTTGCACCCAGCATGCCAATCCATAAAACTCTCATAATTCTCTTTTTTTCTTTCATTACAATACAAAATTAAGTCAAATTGTAGAAAACATATTGTAATTTTGGTTTTTTAATAAACATAATCAAGTTAATAACAAAATGACAATCTATTTTGCCATACCATCGCTCAACGAATCGAAAAATATTGAAAAAACTCTCGACTGCATTGCTTCGCAAAATTATGATGGAGAAATAAAAACTTTTGTCTGCATAAATCAGCCCGAAGAGTGGTGGAATATGCCTGATAAAGTGGAAATTTGTGAAGATAATAGCAAAACTTTTGAGATAATAAAAAATCATAAATCATCTCAAAACATCAGCATTATTGACAAATGGAATAAGGGCAAAGGCTGGATTGGTAAGGCTCATGGTGTGGGACATGCCAGACATACACTTTTTGCCGAAATAGATAAAATTGCCAAAAATGATGATATAATTATCAGCATGGATGCCGACACTATTTTCAACGAAAATTATGTAAAGTCTATTGTAGAAAACTTCGAAAGGAACAGAGATATTTTGGCTATTTCTGTACCCTATTATCACCCAATTTCGGGCAATGATGATGTTGATTCTGCCATGCTCCGCTACGAAATTTACATGCGAAATTATGCCATAGAGATGCTTCGCATAGATTCACCTTTTGCCTATACTGCATTGGGTTCAGCAATTGCTTTCAAGCTATCTTCTTACAAAAAGATTGGAGGTTTTACTCCAGTGAAAAGTGGCGAAGATTTCTATTTTTTGCAACAGCTTCGCAAAGTGGGAAAACTTGCAGTTTGGAACGATGAAAAGGTTTATCCCGGAACAAGATTTTCCGATAGAGTTTATTTTGGCACAGGTCCAGCAATGATAAAAGGCAACGAAGGAAATTGGGAAAGCTATCCCATTTATCATAGAAGTCTATTCCTTAAAATATTGGAGGTTTACGATAATATTGACAGACTTTTTGAAGGAAATTTGGAAAAAAAATTCGACTTCCTTAACTTCTTAAATCAACATTTCAAAACAGAAGATTTTATTAAGCCACTACGAAAAAACTTCAAAAACTTAAAGCAATTCCGAAGGGCTTTTCATACCAAAGTTGATGGATTACGAATTTTACAATACCTTAAAAATAGACAAGCTGAACTGCAAATTGACGACAGTTTTGCTTTACAAGATAATTTGAAAGAATACAATTTCGGAAAAAATATAAATCTAAATAAGCTTGAAAACCTTGTAGAAATACGAGATTTTTTGGTTGAAATAGAGAGTGAACTTTTAAAGAAAAAACAAATTTTATCTTTTGCATGATAGTAATTTTAGGACCAACCGCTACTGGGAAGACAAAAGTTGCCGCCAAGGTGGCCGAAATTATAGATGGCGAAATAATCAGTGCCGACTCACGTCAAGTTTTCCGAAATATGGATTTGGGCACAGGAAAAGATTTAGATGAATATGTTACAAGCGATGGCAGACCCATTCCCTACCACTTGGTTGACATTGCCGATGCTGGCGAAGAGTTCAATCTATTTCAATTTCAAAAGGAGTTTTATAAAGCTTATGAAGATATAATATTAAGAGAAAAAACTCCCATTTTATGTGGCGGAACTGGACTATATTTAGAGTCTATTATCAAACCTTACCCCTTCGTGGAAGTTCCTGAAAACAAAGAACTTAGAGACAAATTTAAGAATAAGACTTTGGAGGAAATTGTGGATTATCTGTCCACTTTGCGAGAATTGCACAACAAAAGCGATACAACAGATCGAGAGAGAGCCATTAGAGCTGCAGAAATTGCACTTTATAATAAAGAAAATAGCGATAAAATTAAAGCTCCCAAAGCACTGCCAATGAAGGTTTATGGGCTTGATTACCCAAGAAATGAAGTTAGAGCAAGAATCACAAAACGATTGAACGAACGTCTGAAATTGGGCATGATTGAAGAGGTTGAAAAACTGGTCGAAATGGGTGTTTCGCACAAACAACTTCAACTCTATGGACTTGAATACAAGCACATTAGCCTATATCTATTAGATGAATTGAAATTTGACGAAATGCGAAATTTGCTAAACATTGCCATACATCAATTTGCAAAGCGACAAATGACATGGTTTAGACGTATGGAACGCCAAGGAATGAAAATTAATTGGCTAAAACCTGACCAAATAGTGGAAGATATTTTGAGAAATCGGTAAAATCCCTTTATGGTTATTTGGAATGCTGTATTAAACTCAAATTGCTCTTTCTGATGAGCATTTTTTGCTACATTTTGCTATTTTGAAGAAACACTTTTAAGGGTAAAGTGCTATTTATAAATAGCACTTTTTTTATAATATTGCTAATTAAAAGAAACATTTAATAGATATAATTGCTATTTACAATAAACAATTTGTATATTTGCAAAAATGAAATAAAATGAAAAATTTAGTGAAAATATATTTGCGTCTTATACGGGAAACTGACACAAGCACTTTACGTTATCTGCATTCCAATATTGATTGGAACGAAAGATGCATAGCAATTCTTGGAGCTAAAGGCGTTGGAAAAACAACAATGCTACTTCAACATATAAAAACAAATTTCAAAAACAAGGACGAAGCTCTTTTCGTAAGCGTTGACAACACATGGTTTGCTAATCACACAATCTTCGATTTAGCAAATGAATTTTATATAAACGGAGGGACTCACCTCTTTTTGGACGAAATTCATCACTACCCCAATTGGGCAACTGAAATAAAAAATGTTTACGATAGTTTTCCAAAACTAAAAATTGTTTTTACAGGCTCATCACTTTTACAAATTTATAAATCCACGGCAGATTTATCGCGTAGAGTTGTGTATGAATCACTGGAAGGACTCTCTTTTAGAGAGTTTTTAAAATTTGAAAAAGTTGCTGATTTTCCTATATTTACATTAGACGAACTTGTAAAAAAGCACCAAGAAATTGCATTAAAAATTACAAAGGATATAAAAGTAATTCCTCTATTCAAGAAATATCTGAAAAATGGTTATTATATTTTCTATAAAGAAGGTATGAAAAACTATGAAATCAAGTTGCACGAAACCATTAATAATATAATTGATGTAGATGTTCCTGCCATTGAAAACATTGAATTTCAATCACGTTATAAGCTAAAAAGATTGTTGGCGATATTATCGACATTAGTGCCCTACACGCCCAATATCAGCGAGCTAAGCTCAGCAATAGAGAGCAACAGAAATAATACCGTTAAATATTTATCACTTTTGGAGAGTGCAAAATTACTCAATCTTGTTTCGAACAAAAACAAAACAATTGGCGACCTCACAAAGCCCGACAAAGTACTTCTGAACAATACAAACTTAAGCTATGCCTTTGACGGAAACACTAATATTGGCAGCGTAAGAGAGACTTTTTTTGTGAACCAATTAGAGGCTATTTCAAAGGTAAATCTTGCTCCAAAAGGTGATTTCATGGTAGGTAATTACACCTTTGAAATTGGTGGCAAAGGTAAAAACTTTAAACAGATAAAAAATATTCCCAACAGCTTTGTTGTAGCCGACGACATCGAAATCGGATACAATAATAAAATCCCTTTATGGCTTTTTGGAATGCTGTATTAAACTCAAATTGCTCTTTCCAATGAGCAATTCTTGCTATATTTTGCTATTTACAAGAAACACTTTTGAGACTAAACTGCTACTTCAAAATAGCAATTTAGGGTGATAATTTTAGGCTTTAGCTCCTAGTACTTTATAAACTTCACGTAGTTCATCCTGATTATCGGTAATTATTAGAAGCTTGTCATTGGGCTTTAAGACTGTACCTCCGGAGGGTACAAAATAGCTTTCTTTTCGTTTTACAAGGATTGCCAATGTATTTTCGGGCAAGCCCAAATTCATCAACAAATCACTGTTTTGTAGCATAGCTTCTGTGATTTCGATTTCGGTTGTTTCAGATTTTATTTCGCATGAAATATCTATATCAAAGTTTTCAAGTTTAGACGTTTCTTCAGATTCTTCAGCGAGCTTCAACCACTTTGCCACTATGGCTATAGATGTGCCCTGTACAATCAGAGAAACTAAAGTGCAGAAAAACACCACATTAAAAATCAGTCGTGCATGTGGCACATCGGCAGCTAAAATAAATATTGCAAAAATAATCGGCACTGCACCCCGAAGTCCTACCCACGAAACAAATGTTTTATCCCTTACGGGCATTTTTCTGAAGGGTAATAGACATAAAAAAACTGATAGTGGTCGGGTGATAAAAATCATCAAAACGCTGATAATTAAACCGGGTATAATTACTGGAATTAGCTCACTTGGACGCACTAACAATCCCAATGTAAGGAACATCATCAATTGAAATAACCATGCAAAGCCATCAAAAAATCGCATTGACGAACGCTTGTGTATAAACTTTGAATTTCCAATAATCAAACCTCCAACATAAACAGCCAAAAAACCATTACCTTTCATAAAATAGGTGGCTGAAAAAATGAAGATACAAAAAGTGAAGACTAAAATTGGATATAAGGAGTCGTTTCCAATTTTGATTTTATTGATTATTCTAACTGATAACTTTCCTAAAACATAGCCTGCCAAGGCACCTATTACCAGTTGTAGAGCCAGCAAGCCAATCGCTGATAAAAAATTAGGTGTAGAATTTAGCTTTATTATCTCTATTAAAGTAATAACAAAAACGTATGCCATGGGGTCGTTGCTACCGCTTTCTAACTCCAGCATTGGTCGCAAATTGTTTTTCAGATTAAGGTTCCTTGACCTCAATATGGAAAACACAGAAGCTGAGTCTGTTGACGACATTGTGGAAGCTAAAAGCAGAGCTGTAATCAGCCCAATGCTACTGCCCAATTGCGTCATTCCTAATATCCACCATATTAATACCCCTGTGAATAATGCGGTAAGCAAAACTCCAAGAGTGGCTAAAATAACACCTTGAAAAACAACTGGGCGAATTTCTTCAAACTTAGTATCCATACCCCCTGAGAACAGTATGATGCATAAAGCAACTGTGCCCAATGACTGGGCTACGCCAATATTTTCAAATTGTATGCCTACCCCATCACTTCCGGCAAGCATTCCCACTAAAAGGAAAAGCAATAGTGCTGGCACTCCAAATCTGGATGAAGCTTTACCAGCAAGAATACTTAAAAAGAAAAGTATGGAAAGAACAAAAAGCAATACCTCTATCTGAATACCCATTTTTACGTATAAAATTTCAAATCATTTGATTTGCAAAGATAGCACATTATTAAATTAAAAAAGTTTCAATGCCACCCTATTTTTAGATTTTTATAATTTAGAGGCATTGAAACTTTGTTCTTGGGTCTATGTTATTGATTATAAATCTAATTTCAGCCCAACAAAATATGTGCGAGGTAACGATGGACCGTAGATGAAGTTTGCATCACGGAACTCGCCTTTGTCAAAGTCTTTTTGATAGCTGTTAAATACATTCATAACCCCAGCATTAAGATTTAATATCATCTGACCATTAATATTTACTTGTTGTTCTACTTTAACTATTAAATCGAAGAAATCTTTTGTTCTCTCCACTCTGTCGGCATCAATATATCCAGCAAAGTGTTGCACCACCATCGAACCAGTGTATGTACCCGAAAGCGACAATAGTGTTTTATTTAGCATTTGCCAATTACTGGTAAAGAAACCATAATTATTGGGTGAGCGGAACATGGTTTTGCAAGCAGGCACATTTTCATCTATGCTCCACGCCTCTGGCTCTAAATATTGGCTACGCTGAATTGTGAAACCAGCTTGAAAATCTATTTTATTGTTTGGCACTATTTGATATTCAAAATTAATACCTTTCACAACTGCTCCTCTTCCATTGGTTCTTAAAAGAATTAGATTTCCACTGGCATCAACTCCTTGACTTTCAAGCTTAAAAATATTATTCAAGCGTGTATAAAAACCCTCAATCAGCAGATTGGTTTGAACATTTCCAAAGTTGTGGTAAAAGTCCCCTGAAGCACTAATGCTTTGAGATTTTTCAGTTTTAAGATTTTCATCTTGGAAGATAATCGCACCCCCACCACCAACTGCTGACACATGTAGGTCTTCATCAAAAGTTTGCGGTGCTCTAAACCCTGTTGAATAGCTAGCTCTCGCAATAATTTTAGGAGTTATGGAATAACGGAAATTTAATCTCGGACTAATAACTGGAT
>JAAYKF010000014.1 GCA_012522535.1 Bacteroidales bacterium | reverse complement strand
ATTACAAAAATTCAAAAGAAAGGTGTTGACGAACTTACACTGAACAAAGTGAAAGAGCAAATTATACGTGAACGCGAAAAGAATTTGGATAAAAATCGTTTCTGGCTAAATAGAATATCTGACAGCTACTTTAAAGGAGAAGATCTAAATATTGACAACTTTGAAGATAGAATTAAAGCCGTTAGTTCAGATGATATAAAGCAAGTAGCATCAGAACTCATTGATGTGAAACATTATGTTAGAACAGTTCTTAATCCAGAAAAGAAGAAATAATAAAACAAAAAAAAAAAATTGGGGTTTATCCCCAATTTTTTTTACTTATAGTTGATGATTAAATATATTAATGTATCTTTGCAGGCAAATAATGAAACATGATTCAAAATAGAAACGAATTTTCTTTTGCAATACAATCGACAAACATTTTATTTATATATTTTCAGCGACTTTAACAGTCGCTTTTTTTTTGTAAACCTTTAAATCAGAGCCATGAAGAACAAAAGTTTAATTTCCATTTCCGACTACTCCGTTGATGAGATAATGGAAGTATTGGAATTAGCCAAAGAGTTTGAGAAAAATCCGTCGCAGCGAATAGCCGAGTCGAAGGTGATAGCATCGTTGTTTTTTGAGCCATCAACACGCACAATGATGAGCTTTGAAAGTGCTGCAAATAGGCTAGGGGCACGAGTTATAGGTTTTAACGAAGTTTCCAGCACATCGGTGTCAAAAGGTGAATCATTGTCCGATACCATCAAAACTGTTTCCTTATATAGCGATTTAATTGTTATACGACATCACATAGAAGGTGCTGCAAGGTTTGCCAGTGAAGTTTCCAAAGTGCCAGTTATAAATGCTGGAGATGGTGCCAATCAGCACCCAACGCAATGTATGTTAGACCTGTTTTCAATCCTTAGAACACAAAATACGCTAGATAATCTTGATATAGTTTTGGTTGGCGACCTGAAGTTTGGCAGAACAGTTCACTCTTTGGTGAAAGCTATGACAAACTTCAATACAACTTTTCATCTGGTTTCGCCCGTAGAGCTTAAACTCCCCAGTGCTGTGAAAATGTTTATAAAAAACAGAAAGCTGAAATATTATCAATATACAAGCATGGAAGAGGCTATAAAGAAAGCTGATATAGTTTATATGACTCGCATTCAAAGGGAAAGATTTTCGGACCCATTGGAGTACGAAAGGGTTAAGAACTCATATACACTTTCAAAAAATTTGCTCGTAGATGTAAAACCAAATATGAAAATATTACATCCATTACCAAGGGTTAACGAAATTAGTGAAGATGTAGATAATACGCCGCAAGCATACTATTTCGATCAAGCCTTAAATGGCGTTTATGTTAGACAGGCTTTGATTTCAAAAATTTTAGGATTAAAATAATTTTAGAGATGGAAAAAGTAAAAAAACAATTGGTAGTTTCTGCCATAGAAAATGGAACAGTTATCGACCATATTCCCAATGATAATGTCTCCACAGTGGTCAGAATTTTGGATTTATACAAACTTGATAATGAGATATTCCTTGGTGCTAATCTCAACAGTAAAAAGTATGGCAAAAAAGGTATTATAAAAATAAAGGATAAGTTTTTTGAAGATTTTGAAATTAACAAAATAGCCTTGGTGGCATCCACTGCAACAATTATCGAAATTAAAGACTATAAAGTTTATAGGAAATTTGAAGTTACAGTTCCTGAAACAATAAGTGGAATTATTAAATGTTTTAATCCTAAATGTGTTACCAATATGGAGATAACCAGTACTAAATTTAAAATTGTTGACAAAAAGGATATTAAGCTAATGTGCCACTATTGCGAAAAAATAACTAAAAAAGAGACCTTAGAATTTTTCTAAGGTCTCCTTTATAAAGTATTTAAGCTCAGTTTTTACTGGGCTTTTTTGTTGTATAATTCTGCAATTTTAACAATTACCTCTGTTGCTTTCACCATTGATTCCAGTGGTACAAACTCATATCTTCCGTGGAAGTTGTGTCCGCCAGCAAAAATATTTGGGCAAAGCAATCCCATATACGATAGGCGAGAACCGTCGGTGCCACCTCTAATGGGAATTACAATAGGTTTGATATTGCACTCTTCCATGGCTTGGAAAGCTGTGTCAACAATGTGCATCTCTTTTTCGACCATTTTACGCATATTGTAATATTGGTCTGTCATTGTTAATTCCAAAACCCCTTCGCCATATTTTTTGTTGAGGAAGTCAACGCAATCTTGCATTATTTTTTTCTTCTCTTCAAATTTGTCGCTGTCGTGGTCTCTGATAATATATGTCATTGTTGTAGAATCGACAGTTCCATTGATTTGAATTAGATGGAAAAACCCCTCATACCCAGTGGTGTATTCGGGCTTCATCTGTTCGGGAAGAATCATATTTAGCTCACCAGATATATTCAATGAATTTATCATTTTATCCTTAGCATATCCAGGGTGAATATTTCTTCCATTGATGGTGATTTTAGCCCCTGCAGCATTAAAGTTTTCATATTCCAGCTGACCAACTTCGCCACCATCAAGGGTGTAGGCAAAATCGGCACCAAATTTTTCAACATCAAAATGGTCAACACCTTTCCCGATTTCCTCGTCGGGGGTGAAGGCTACTCTAATTTTGCCATGTTTAATTTCTGGATTTGCAATGAGGTATTTCATCGCTTCCATAATCTCAACGATACCGGCTTTGTCGTCGGCACCAAGTAGGGTAGTGCCATCGGTGGCAATTATTGTTTGACCAACATATTTTGTCAATTCTGGAAATTCTTCCACATTCAATACTATATTTTCCTCTTTATTTAGGACAATATCTTTGCCATCGTAATTTTCAACTATAAGCGGATTTACTACCTTTCCTGGCAGGTCTGGAGCTGTGTCCATATGTGCTATAAATCCAATTGTAGGTGTATTTTTATTGTCGTTGGCAGGCAGTGTGGCTGTAACATATCCATTGCTGTCAATTTCAACTTCTTGCATGCCAATAGTTTTCAATTCTTCAACCATAAATTTACCAAACTCAATTTGCTTATCTGTTGATGGATAAGTTGTTGATTCTGGATTCGATTGTGTATCTATGGCAATATATCTTAAAAATCTCTCTTTTATTGCGTTTTTCATTTCATTAATTTTTATTCTGTTACTGTTTCAGTTTCTTCAACTTTAGCTCTTTTGGTATCCCAAATTAGGTAGAAGCACAATAGTGCAAACATTCCAATTCCAAGATATTCTGCGGCAGCTGATTTTGCCCATTCTGTCATAAAGAAGTCGAAGTTTGCAAATCTCAATATTGCACTCACAACTCCCATAATTGCACCACCGGCAATTAATCCAGATGCTATTAAAGTTCCTCTCTCTTTGCGAGCATTGTTCACTTTTTCGTCTTTAGAGCGTGTTGTAACGTACCAAGCAATAGCACCACCAACCAATAGAGGTGTGTTTAGTTGAAGTGGAATAAACATTCCAAGAGCGAATGCCAAAGCTGGAACTTTAAGTTTGTCTAAAATAAATGCCAAAACTGCACCACCTAAATATAGCATCCAAGGTGTGCTTTCGCCCGACATTAATGGTTTAATAATTGAAGCCATAGCATTGGCTTGTGGAGCTACCATGGCACCTTCGCCAGAATATCCATAAGTTTTACTCAAAATCAAAATAACCCCACCAACGGTGATGGCCGAAACAAATGTTCCTAAGAATTTCCAAGTTTGCTGTTTGTAGGGCGATGTACCCAACCAATAACCAATTTTCAGGTCGGTGATAAATCCACCAGCCATGGCTAAGGCTGTACAAACAACACCTCCGATAATTAGTGCAGCTACCATTCCCGATGGACCGCTAAGCCCAACAGAAGCTAAAAGAAATGATGATAAAATTAATGTCATCATAGTCATTCCCGAAACAGGGTTAGTTCCTACAATGGCAATGGCATTGGCAGCAACGGTGGTAAACAAGAATGCAAAAAACATAACTATTGCAACACCAACTAATGCCATAACTAAATTGTTGACAACACCAAGCCAGAAGAATATAAGTATTAATATCATTGTAGCTACCAATCCGAAAAGGATAATCTTCATGGAAATATCTCTTTCGGTTCTGCGAAGATTGCTAACTGGTTTAGATTTATTGAAAGTTTCGCTCACGGCCAATCCCATAGCTTTTTTGATAATTCCTGCTGATTTTGCAACGCCAATCAATCCCGCCATAGCAATGGCACCAATGCCGATATATTTCGCATAATTATTGAAAATATCTTCTGGACTCATGGTGCTTAACAAAATAAAACTATCTCCATCAGGCACAGCAAATTGCGAAAATAGTGGAACAATTACCCACCAAGCAAAGAAAGAGCCGCTGGCAATAATTAAAGCATATTTCAAACCGATAATATAGCCCATGCCCATAACGGCAGCACCAACATTGATTTTGAAAACCAATTTAAAATCGTTGGCAATTTTTGCACCATAGGGTAATACTCTGGAAGAAAACACTTCTGCCCAAGCTCCAAAAGTGGCAACAACAAAGTCGTAAACACCACCAATTATGCCACTTACAAGTAAAAGTTTAGCTTGATTTCCGCCCTTAGCTCCCGAAACTAAAATTTCGGTTGTAGCTGTGGCTTCGGGGAAGGGATATTTTCCGTGCATATCCGAAACAAAATATTTGCGGAATGGTATTAAAAATAAAATTCCCAAGAAACCCCCAAATAAAGATGCTAAGAATATTTGATAAAATTCTACTTGCAGATTTAGTTCTGGATTCGACTCTGAAATAATGTAAAGTGCTGGCAATGTGAATATTGCACCTGCAACAATTACACCCGAACTGGCTCCAATGGACTGAATTATAACATTTTCGCCAAGTGCATTTTTACGTTTGGCAAGGGTAGAAGCACCCACAGCAATAATGGCAATGGGTATGGCAGCTTCAAAAACTTGACCAATTTTTAAACCTAAATATGCAGCAGCTGCCGAAAATATAGCAGCCATTACAATACCCCAAATTATCGACCATGCGTTAACTTCAGGGTAGATTTTATCTGGCTTCATCAAAGGAACGTACTCTTCGCCCTCTTTCAACTCCCGATAAGCATTTTCGGGTAATTCGTACTTCTGTTTTTCTGACATTGTTTTAATCGTATTAGTTAAACAATTTTTTATTTTAAATTTTTATTCTATTCGTCCATCTTTTATAACTATCGTTCTATCAGCCATTTGTGCCAACTCATTATTGTGTGTTACAATAATAAAAGTTTGATTGTATTTGTCGCGCAAGGTGAAAAATAGTTCGTGCAATTCTTTTGCATTTTTTGAATCTAGGTTGCCCGATGGTTCATCGGCTAATATAACCGATGGCTGATTAATTAGGGCTCTGGCAACTGCAACTCTTTGCTGCTCTCCACCCGAAAGCTCGGAGGGCTTGTGCGAAGCTCTTTCCAATAAGTTAAAACCATCCAACAACTCTCTTGCTTTATCCTCGGCTTCTTTTTTCGACATTCCTCCAATAAAGGCAGGAATACAAATGTTTTCCAAAGCTGTAAATTCGGGCAAAAGGTGATGAAATTGAAAAACAAAACCTATCTCTTTATTTCTAAAACGAGATAATTTTGTGTCGTTCATCTCGAAAACTGAAGTGTCATCGTAAATTATTTTACCCGAATCGGGTCTATCTAATGTTCCAATTATATGTAATAATGTAGATTTTCCTGCACCCGAAGCTCCAATTATACTTAAGATTTCGCCACTATTTATCTCTAGATCTATGCCTTTCAGGACTTTAAGTGTATTGTAGGATTTGTGGATGTTTTCAATTTTAATCATCTCAAAATTTTTGTACCACAAACATACATTATTTTTTATAAATAACAGAATTTAAGTCGAAATGATAGATTAATTTTATGGAAAACATATTGGATTGCGAATCGTCAAAAGCATATTGTAGGTATCTGAAATATTCCATATCGGCATTGTTTGTCTCCTGTAAAAATTCATTTTTATAAGTGAAATAGAGCATACTTCCGGGAGCAAATTCCCACTGCAATCCAAAGTCGATATTGAATACAGAATATGTGAAATCATTATTTAAATTATTTACTTCAACAATATCTCCTAATTGTCCATTATTGAGTAGTTTATAATATTCCTGATACTCTCCATTTGCCCAGTAATGTCTGGCTCTGAATGTAAGTCCCAACTTGCTGTTTACCATGTAGGTAGCTTCGGCAGTGTTTTCGAAAATATTTAGCTCTCTTTTGCCAAAAAGTGGCTCGTTTTCATATATTTGAGCAAAGCCTCTCTGGGCTTTGTTGAATGTAAAATCTGACCTCAATTTTGAATAAAAACTATTTCCGATTCTAAAAATTGGTTTCAAATAAAAGCTTAATTCATTTGCATGAAAATCTGTTTCATATTTTTGAACATAACCCCAATCTATGGCAAAAGGGTGGCGATAGTCGGTGGAGAAATTTATTTCGAAATTTAGACTTGGTGATTGCAGAAAATAGAAATCAGCCATTCTGGCTTCATAAAAATCGTAAACATTAAAAGGAGCGTATTCTGCATTGCCCCAAATAGTTAGATGCTTTTTGCTTGTTAGAGAATAGGAGTATTTAGCCGAAATATTTGTAGGTTTTTGGTTCGAAAGTCTGTAATCATAGGATAACTTCAAAGTTTGATTAAAATTCAAAATTTTCCAAATGGGCGTTGTCAATCTCCTCGAAATTGTGAAAAAGTTTGTAGCTTGATTGTTTATATGATTTAAGCCTAAGTCGTTGGGATTATAGTTTTTATCTTTCAAATTTCTGTTTAGAGAATAAATCCACTTACCGCTAACTTTTCCAATGGATAAATCATATTGAAATCCATTGTTATTTCCGTTTTCATTATTTATAATGTTCTGAAAATTAGAGTGCTGTGAACTTATTGCCCCCGAAATATCAACATTAAAATTGCCTTCTCCAAAATATATTGAACTTCCCAGAAGTGATACATTTGCATTACCAAAATTGTTACTTCTTATTGTACTCGCATTGTTGAAATAGATATTTGATTTGTTATTGAAATCCTTTTCAACCACTAAAATTGAGTAATTTGTTAAAGGCGATGTCTGAATTTCTCTTATACTGCCGTTGTCGATATTTTTAATCACTGCATTAGTGTTATCTGTAACGGCATTGAACCAGCCTAAAGAAATTCCATTGGAGAGTTTTCCATAGAATTTCAAAGCATTTATTAATGGTGATGAATAGGGATTGTTTTCAATAATTTCGTTGGTATCTAATTGATTTTCAACTAAATCGTAATTCATGGGTCTGCTGCCAATTCTTCTGGTATAGAGTAGTCCACCTTTTTGAAACATGGATATAGATTCGTTGAAAAATGGTCTATAATCATCATATTCTATTTCAAAAGCAGTTAGATTTTTCACAAGATTGTCTGACTGAACTTGCGAGAAGTCGGGTAGGAGCGTAACGTCCAAAGAGAGACTCTGATTTATTCCCCATTTCAGGTCAAGACCGCCTTTTATGTTTTTTGCAATTTGATGTTCGCCATTTTCGTTTTTACTTGTCAAAATATTTGCATTAACAAAAGGCTGAAGAAAGAGTCGTAGTGGAGGTTTAATGTTGTACATATTTTTTGTTGTAGCCCAGTATTGAATGTCGTTATCATCAAATTGTTTGCCCACAATCCAGCTATCAATTTCTCTATATCTTCGAATTTGTCTATAAAATTGAATTTTCCAATTTTGAATTTCGGTTTTTGGAAATGAGAATGCCGAATAGGGAATTTCCATTTCGGCACTCCAACCCAAAGAGTCTATTTGCACCTTGCTTTTCCAAACGGCATCGTAGGATGCATCGCTTCTTCGCCACTCGCTTTGCACACCCGAAGCTGTGATATGAAAAGTATATGCATCTTGCATTTTGTTGTAAGGGTCAAATTCTATGGAAAAATCGTCGGCATTCAAATCACTATCCCGAAAACCCAACTGCCTAACTATTTTATCAGGTTCATTGTCGAACATTCTTGCTGCTATGTATATGGCTTTATTGTCGTACAAAATTCTTACTTCGGTTTTCAAACTTGCTTGAGCATCCCAATAGGGTTCTGTCTGTTTAAAACTTTCCATAAGAGGAGCTTTCTGCCAAACAGTGTCGTTCAGAAAACCATCAATTTGAGGTGGGTTTTCCGTTCTTACCATCTCAATTAATAAATTTTGAGATATTAAATTGTTTGGAAAAATAATTAGAGATAAAAAACTGAAAAATAAAAGCAGTCTAAGTTGCTGATAAAAGGTACAATAAGAGTTTGTTTTTGTATCTAAATCTAAAATCATTCGTATAAATTGTCAAACAAGCCTGCAAATTAAGTCAGTTTTTTTAATTAAATTTGTTAACAGAAATATAAGCAATAATATTGACTGTTTTACCTCAATAAACTTACCGTTCCATTTGCTTCGTGCGATTTTCCAAAAATATCCTCATAATTAATCACCCAATAATAGACTCCTTCGGGACATTCTTTGCCATTATATTTGCCGTTCCACTCAAAGTTGGCACTATTTGATTCAAATAGTTTTTGTCCCCAACGGTTAAATATCATAATATTTAATTTGCTGATATTTTTAATGGCTCCTATCTCAAAAACATCATTTAGACCATCGCTGTTGGGCGAAAATGTATTGGGGATAAACAATACTGGACCACAGTCGTCAAAATTGACAAAAATTGAGTCGATGACTGTAACACAGGGATTGGAAGCTACAATCCAGTATAGCCCTTCGCTTTCAATATGTCTGACTGCTCCTATTGTTCCATCTTCCCAAACGTATGAAACACCCCAAGGTATGGTTGCATCTAAAAGCAAAGTGTTGCCTAAGCAAATTGTAGTGTCGCCTCCAAGATTGAGCGTTGGGTACATCAACTCTTCCACATTTATTGTGTCGTGCTCTTGTGTACACAAATTTTCCACTACAACCCAATATTGACCCTCGTAAATAACTGTGTAGGTGCTATTTGTGCTATAATCTTGCCACATATAATTAGCCTCTGCCTTGGGTGGCTGTGTTGCGTCTAAAACAAGCGAGCTTAAATAACAAAGAATGGTATCGTTGCCCAAAAACAGATTAATGGGGTCGTACATATCTATGTTTATAGTGTCGGTAACATAGCAGGCACTTTCTGTGTGAACCTCAACAATATATTCACCAATGGCATTTACTGTAATTTGTGGGTTAGTGCTACCATTATTCCACAAATATACGGCATTTTCGGGAACTGTGGCATCTAATATTAATGGAATATTGGCACAAATAATGGTGTCGTTGCCCAAGGAAATTTCAGGTGGCGACACAACATAAACCAGACCTTTTATGGTATCGCAAAAGTTATTTACAAAAAGGTTTATATGGAAATATCCAGTATCGGCAAAGGAGTGAAAAACCGTATCGCCTAAGGCTGTATGCCCATCGCCAAACTCCCAAGTATTTATATAAATATCGCTATTATTACTATTAGTTACCGAAAACTGCAATTCTGCATCTAAGCAGATAGTATAGGCTTCCACCAATGTGCTATCTATGGGAACTACACCAATTTTAGCATCATAAGTGGGCTTGTTAAAGCTCATTACCAAGGGGGCACCTGAGCAAATATAATTACCAAAGGTGGCAGAACTGTCTGCGGTTTGATAGGACGTACTCCAAACAATCAGTCCATTGGGATTGGAAATTTCATTAAATCCAGTATTTATTTCTATTCGGGCATAAGAGTATTGGGGATTGCCTGCTACTGGTTGAAATATTGCACCAATATTTACATTATTTAAAAGTGTTTGGTTAACCCCAATTGTGGGTGTAACAACAACAATAGTTGATTTCTCCTGTGCAAACCAATTATTTAAATTAAGCCAATCTGTAAGGTAGTCATCGTTTAAAAATTTTGGAGATGGATAAAAAAACCAACCTTCTGTTGAGGATTGTTCCAAAGCAGGTACTTGGATCATGCCTCCTCCGCCCCAGAACCACCCCAAACTATCTCGCAAAAAGGAGTGTGAAATCACCATGGAAACAGGATGTGAAGATTCTATAAAAGTCGTTTCCTTAAACAGCTTAACCATACACTCCCCAGCGTTTAATGTGCCCCAAACCACTCCGTCAAATGAAATTACAGTATTGTTATATGGTGCTGTAAATGTTGCTATTTCAAATCCTCCTAACGGAGGTGAACAAATGTATTTTTGTCCCATAGTATTTATAGGGAACAAGTCTTCACGTACAGTATTATACATTTTAAATCTATTGCCAGATGTGTCCAACACTTGTATCTGGCTATTATACAGCTGATTAACCAACGGCTCATTGATAAACTGGTATGGAAATGAAAAGACAAAATTACAATTACTTTCAACTTTGATGTTTTTGCAATTTTCCACAGCAACCATAGATCCAGCCAATGAATTGGGAAATAGGGTGTCTAAAATAAAATTATAAAAATTATGATTGAAATTATTTGCTACATAATAACTATCGTATGTGATTGTTGCCTGATAGGTAGAGTCTGCAACTAATGAATCATTGGCATTGGTTGTAGGCGTGATGGTGATAGGAATATTGTTTTCTGCGGGATAGACAAAAAAATCGGAAGGTGTGGATTGATAGACTCCAGGTACAATAAACTTATTTCCTAAAAATGTATCTGGTATTTGAGTTCCACTCTCAAACATTAATCCCGGATAATATTGTTCATCTAATTCAAGCCATTTTGAACCAAATACAAAAAGAGGTTCGTTAGAGTGTATCTTCAGATATGAACTTATTCCAAGAGCATTCCCTACACTATCATTTAGAGCATACCATACGTTATGATATATAGGAATTAAACTATTAGGCAAAGCAACAATAGTAGTATCCCACGAAATAGATTGTTCAGAATAAAAGTGAAGTGTTACATTCTCTCCATTCTTAGAGTAAATGTATATACCTACTTCTGAATCTTGATATAAACTACTGCTAGAATTAATCATATTCATAGTGTATATCTGTCCATTCAATGAGCTGTTTTGGGCATTTAAAGTATCGGTATTTACCACAAGCCAATTTGTAATAAATATTATAAATATAAAACCGATTAATAATTTTTTCATACCCTTTGTTTTAGCAGTGGAACTCACCATTGTCGATGAGTTCCATTGATTGTTTTATTTAATTTTTATAATCGAATAAATTTTGATGTTTTTTGTAATAGATCTTCAATTATTAAAAAAAAATATTCGTACATTTGCCTCGCCTCTTTTTTGTTTATAATCGCTTTACATTCGCAGGTATTGTGTGTATTCAATTTAGGGGCACTTTTTTACCAATTGTAATAATAAAATAGTCCAGACTGTTTTATTATTTTACAATGGTAAATGCCGATGGTTTAAATATATAGAACGATAGAGTGAAACGAAAATTGTTCTATAATTTTTTTCCAATCGGTAGTAGATGGCAAGCCTAAAAAACCACTAATATCTCATTTTATGACATAAGTTAAATCATTTATTTAGTTATATATTTCAAATAATAAGACTAAAATAACAGTAAAAAAAGACTGAAAGAGGAAAATAGACAAATTTAACTCAGAATTAACATCAAATATCTTGTTTGTAATTTCTCACTTAGTTTTGTTTAACAGACTTGTTTGTTTTCACTTTAGTTGCATATGTCTCAAATATATAAGCCTATTTATAATCAGCACTCTAAATAAGCAATAAACAAAATATAAAGAATATGAAAAATCCAGATACAATTTGTGCCATAGCCAGTCCAAGGGGCGTTGGGGCAATTTCCATAATCCGAATTTCGGGACCCGAAAGTTTTCAAATTGCTAATAAGTTGGAGAGAAAAGAGGGTAGAAGCATCACCAAACGCGAAACGAAGCTCACAAATATATATCGTGGAGATGAGTTGGTGGATAATTCTGTGATAATTTATTCGCCTTCGCCTAATTCATATACTGGCGAAGATAGCGTCGAAATTTTATGTCATGGTTCCATTTACATTCAAAAAAGTATTGTAGAAGCTGTGGTAGAGCTTGGTGCTCGTGTGGCTTTGCCTGGCGAGTTTTCGCAACGTGCTTTCCTAAATGGGAAAATGGATTTGCTACAAGCCGAAGCTGTAGCCGAACTTATTTCGGCAAATACAAAAGCTGCACACAAAGTGGCTATGAATCAAATGCGAGGTGGATTTTCGCACGACCTTAAAGAGCTCAGAGCAAAACTAATTGAGCTAACAGCCCTAATGGAGTTGGAACTGGATTTTAGTGAAGAAGATGTGGAGTTTGCCGACAGAAAACAGATGAATGATTTGTTGCAAAATATTCAAAATGAGGTCATACGCCTCAAAGACTCATTCTCTCTGGGTAATGTTATCAAAAATGGAATTCCCATTGCCATTGTGGGTCGCCCCAATGTGGGGAAATCTACTCTTTTAAACACCCTTTTAAACGAAGATAGAGCCATTGTTTCTGATATTCCCGGAACAACACGCGATGCCTTGGAAGATACAGTTGTGTGGAATGGCGTTACCTTCAGATTTATAGATACTGCCGGTTTGCGCGATACAAGTGATGTGATTGAGAGTATGGGAATTGATGTTACTTACAAAAAAATCGAGCAGTCGGACATTATCCTATATCTTGTAGATATTACAGAAACTGACTATGAAGAGATTGTTGCCGAATTGGAAGAGTTTAAAAAAGAAGTTGATTGTAGCGAGAAAAAATTTATAGTTTTGGCAAACAAGATAGACAAACTAAACAAAACTCCTCAACATTTTAGAGAGCTTGTGGATTTAGAAGCTATATACCTTTCGGCGAAACGCAAAGAAAATATAGATTTATTAAAAGATAGAATTGTGGAATCTGTTAATTATAATGCAGAAACAGAAGATACAATTTTGATAAATGCACGTCATTTTGATGCCCTAAATAGTGCTGAAAAATCGCTTTCCGAAGCCAAAGAAGCCCTTATGGCAAATATTCCTGCCGATTTGATATTGATAGATATTCGACAGGTTTTACACTATATTGGAAGCATAATTGGCGAAGTAAGTACAGATGATGTTTTGGATAATATTTTTAGAAATTTCTGTATAGGAAAGTGATGGTTAGTGGTTAATGGTTAATGGTTAATGGTTAGTGGTTAGTGGTTAGTGGTTAGTGGTTAGTGGTTAGTGGTTAGTGGTTCATTGTTAGTAAGGATATAAATTATTATTTTAACTTGCGAAAAAGCTTAAATCAAATTTGATATGAAAAAAATAGCAACAACATTTTTAATCGTTCTGGGATTTTGTACTGCGGTATTGGCTCAGACTTTACCCAATGACAGTATAAAACCTTATGTTGACTTTCTTAATAGTAAAACATTTTTATCTCCCAAGGAATATGTGCTAAAATCGTTTGAAGACAAGGATATTGTTGTGTTATGCGAAAGAGTGCATGCAGAAATTAAGCAATACGAAATGATTGTTGATATTCTAAAGGACGAGCGATTTACCGGAAATATTTATACAGAAGTTGGTGTATTTAATGCTGGTAACGAAATTAATGAGTTTTTACTGGAGGAAAATTTATCTGATGGCGAAATTAAAGAGCATTTATTGAAAATTCTCAGAAATCTTGATATGTTTTCTTTATGGCCAAATTACAACTTTTACTATTTGCTCGAAAACATTTATCTAATAAATCAGCAAAGAGGCTTGACTGAAAAAATTAAATTAATTCCATTAGATGTAGTGTTTTCGTGGGATTCAATCAAATGTGATGAGCAATATAATATGTTTTATGAAATGTTGGAACCACAAAATAATTTACCTCCAGTAATTGATAGAAATGCTATTATGGCAAAGCATTTTATAAGAAAATATTACATGGAAAAATATTATAATCCCAACAAGCAAAAAGCACTTGTAATAATGAATACGTATCATGCTTATACCAGAATACCAAGCTATTTGCCACTTCCAACAGAACCAAATCTATATAGCACAGCCGAGTATATTTATAAAACATATCCCAATTCAACAAAAGGAATTTTAATTAATGGTATTTCAAATTTATGGGAATTGGTAGCAAATGGGAAGTGGGATGCCGCATTTAGATTTACTGGTAATAAAAATATTGGGTTCGATATGAAAAACACTCCATTTGGCAAAACACAATTTGACATGTATAACTTTGGTGGCACTGCCTATGAAACAGTTAACTTTGAATATATTTTTGATGGTATGGTTTTTTATGAACCTATCGAGAATTTTGAAGAAGTTGTTGGTATTCCAGGAATTTTTGATGATAAAGAATTTGTGAAAGAGTTTTATCGCAGAATTGCAATAGGAGAAAAAATCACCATTGAAGAAGCGATGTCATCCGAAGAAATTAATGAATACATTAAAGACTGGAATGTAAAAGAAGTATATGAAATTGACGAATTAGACAGCTTTAATGATCAGATAAACAAGTGAATAGTAAAGCAGTAATACGACTCATAAAAATATATAAAGTAAATATTCTCAGTGTCTTTGTGCCTCCTCTGTGCCTTTGTGGTTCTATTAGCTGGTAGCTATATCATTTTTTTTATTTATCTCCGCCACCAAAATTCAGGAAATATGTATATCCAACGCTGAAATATAAAAATTCTCCAAATGTTTTATCAGGCCATTTTTTGCTCACAGCCATATTATAATCTATTGAAACATTGGCTGCCATATCTTCGTGAAAATTCCAGAAAGCCTTGATGCCAAAGGCGTTGAAAAGCGGACTTACAAAATTGGTAGTACGATCATAAAATTGCATTGTTGGGTCAAATTCGTCAGTTACAAGATTGGGAAGAATGGTGTAGCTTGCTCCAACGCCAATATTTGGCATAATTGCAAAATTGCCGCCTGCAAACTCTTTGTAAATAAACACATTAGCTGTTAGTCCAATATGTTGAGCAAATGAATTTGCCTTTATTCCATCTTCGGAATATTTAAACATACTGTGGGAAGCTTTTCCACCCACACCAAACCAGTCGTTGAAAAAGTATGCACCATCAAGCATATACCCAAATCCCAATTTCAAATTGCCGATATTATCAATGGTAGGATAGGCGTTTATGGATAAGAAATGTGGATTTTCAGACTGCGAAAATGAGCCGAAACAGATGAAAAATAGTGCTATTGAAATGATTAGTCTTTTCATAAATTGAAATTTATTCAACAAATGTAAAAAATATTTTTCGATATTGACAAAGAATTTTAGAAAATATTTAATTTTTATACCAATTATTGCAAGTAGCACCAAAAGCTCCAGAATAGAATTCCCAAGTTCCATCTGCTGTAAATAGTGCTTCACCAAGTGCATATGGTGAAATTACCTTATAGCGTTTTGTCGTTCTTTTTTATTGTCGTTTTCTTTTAAGTTATATCGTAGTCCAAGATTTAAATACCCTGTCAATAATGATGTATGGCGAAGGTCTTTTAAAGTCGTTATGTTTGTGAGAAAAATATTATATCTATTTTGGAGAAGCAAATCCAACTTACTTGTTATGGGTATTTCAAAGTCTATCCCCATATCGAATCCAAAATTGAATTTAGATAGGTCTTTGGAGTTTGTTTCGTTCTTTTCCCAGTTTTTTATCGCCAGAGTTTGTATAGGATTGCCATTTGTATCTATTTGTGTTTGGTGATGCCATTCCCAACCATTACCTTTAGCGATAGTTTTAATATTATAAGAGAAAGTAGGTCCGAACAAAAAATTTATTTTGAATGACTTTTTACCAATAAGCATAAATGAATAAATAAGATTAAGATTTAGGAGTTGAAATGAATAGTCAATATTTTTATAAAAGGAGGCGTGCCCAGCGTTGTTCTTAATTTCCATATCAGCATTTTGCAATTTATATTGCAGTTCAATTCTTAAATTACTTGAGGAGTCCATTTTTGTTTCATAGAAAGATGAAAATGCAACTCCATTTTTAAAATGATAGTTTGCATCATAATCTCCCTTTTTGGTAAAGTCGGTAAATGATCCCTTACAGTATCCTCCGCTTATGCCTATAAATTCTTGTGCATTGGAAACTATGGAATTAAATATTGCGAAAATACCAATGATAATGATATGAATGTTTTTAACTGACATGATTTATCTTGAAATAATAAATTTGTTTTTCATAATAAGTTAACATTTTTTGAAGCTCATCTTGACAAAATCATTATATGGTCCACATGCTTCCTCCCACCTGAAGACCATATACAGAATCAGCTCTTTATTTGTTAATCTAGTTATTTTCCATCTTAATACGTGATAAAAATTCTGTATTGAATCAATTGTTATGTCTAAACCCTCATTGTCTGCCAGATCTTCGTAATCTGTACCTGTAAAAAAACTTACACTCTGAAATGCCCATGAACCTTCTGAAGTAAATAAGGACACTATATTAGTATCATTGCTTTGATTATCGCATATACGCCATTGAAAATTTGTAAATTTTGCTTTGTAAACTCCATCAGATATTTTTTCTTTGGTCAATTCCATATATTGGTCAATTTCGGGGTTTAAGCGCGGCACACCTTCCATGGAAACCAATTTCCATTTTCCGGTAATTCTACTCATCTTCGTACGAAAAGAAATTATGGGTCCATTTTCGTATGTTTGCCTACAAGCATTAAAACCAATGGCTATTGCTACTAATAAAGTTAGGACTAATAATGTTTTTTTCATCTTATTTATTATTGATTCTTTAATGATTTATTTTCTTCTTCAAGTTGTTTTATTAGATTTTTTTGTCCCAGTAAAATATAAATGGCATAAGTATTCGATTCTATTTTTCTATTTAAAAAGTATATCCAAAAGCTAAGCCCATGGATAATGCATTTTTTTTACTATACATTTTGGGTTCATGTATAAATAAAACTAAAGCTGTTTTGAAAAAGAACCCTCCATTGGGTTTTTGAAAGCGATATCCTAAACTATATACAAAAGGGGAGTCGTGAATAATATCTTCAATTGAATATACAATAAAAGTGTAACCTATCCCAGTTTCTAAATTGTTTTTTTTGCCAAATAAAAAATTAAACTCAATGGGATAAGAACCATTCTCTAAAAAATCAAGAGATATGCCTATTCTTCCTGAAATTTTAAATTTATTTTTCGACAACAAAATTCTATCGTAGTTAAACGAAGAAACTCCAGCATTTCCAAGTAATTCCAAGTGCAGCGTGTTTTTTGCAATCCGACTTGTATCTTTTGTGTTTTGCCCATATATTGAGAACAAAATTAAATTGCACAAAAACAGAAAAAGTATTTTTCTCAT
>JAAYKF010000122.1 GCA_012522535.1 Bacteroidales bacterium | reverse complement strand
CTCACTTCCATTGTTAGATAATAGTTGCCAGAGGGTAAATTACTAATATCAAAGGATTGAGTTATGGGTTTCACATCAGAACTAATTTCGCGTTTTGTGCGAGATAAATTTGCTATAACTCTTTCAGTTTCAAAGTCTTCCACAAATATATTATATAAGTAAGCTTCTTCAGCACCATAAATTTTCTTGGTGTTGTATATTTCTGCGTAAACGGTGATTTTATCCACATTTTCGGGAAAGAAGTCGCTTATGTATGGATAAAAGTCATAGCCATGTTTTGTAAATATATTTTCAGAACTGCTCTTTTCTATTCTGTCAATAAATTGTATTCCCGAAAGCGAAACTTTATCCCTTGGTTGTTGAATTAAAATTTTATCTTTATAAATACTTGCCTCGCCCTTGGAGTTTAAATCCTTCATGGTGATTTCAAAATCCAATTCGCCATTTGTCAATTCAATTCGCTGAATATCAATAATGTTAGGACTTGCAGGAATGCTGTCTTTTTCGGGTGGAGATTGAAGGTCGAATTTACTGTAATTTACTATTTTGTCATCCTTTTTGAAGACCATCAAAACCTCAATATTGGCTTGATAATTATTGCCTACTTTCACATAATTGACACTGTTGGGGTCGATGCTTAAAAATGTTTCTATATATGGTTCATTTTCAGGAATTAGATAAGATGTGTAGTTGAAAATGGCTCTGATTTGCCCAAAACTACTTCCCAAAATCGACAATAATATTATTAGAGAAAATGATTTTTTCATAATCGTATGGTTTTAAAAACAAAACTACAAAATATTAGCGAAACAATTTATCTACCATCTCATCAATTTTGCTAATTGGTACAACTTCTATGGAAGTTTTAAGATTTGTTATACCTTTTAGGTTATATTTGGAGACAAATATTTTAGAATAGCCAATTTTATCGGCTTCGGCAATTCGTTGTTCAATTTTTGTAATTGGTCTTATTTCGCCCGAAAGTCCAATTTCGGCAGCAAAACAAATATTAGGTGCTATGGCAATATCTTCGCCCGAAGAAATTATGGCAGCAATAATTGCCAAATCTATGGCGGGGTCGTCAACTTTTATTCCGCCCGTGATGTTTAAGAAAACGTCTTTTGTGCCCAAACGATAGCCCATTTTTTTTTCCAAAACAGCCAAAAGCATATTTAATCTTCGCTGATCGAATCCGTTGCTCGAACGTTGTGGAGTGCCATAAACGGCTGGACTTACAAGTGCCTGAGTTTCAATCATTAATACTCTGTTGCCTTCCAAACTAGTGGCAATAGAAACTCCAGAAGTATTTTCGTCTCTTTGCGAAATAAGGATTTCTGAAGGATTGCTAACTTCTCTCAAGCCACTGTTTTCCATTTCGTAAATTCCAATTTCGGAAGTGGAGCCAAATCGGTTTTTTATGGATCTCAAAATTCTGTACCCATAATTGCGTTCGCCTTCAAATTGTAGCACCACATCTACCATATGCTCTAATATCTTTGGTCCAGCTATGGAACCATCCTTGGTGATATGTCCAATGATGATAACGGGAATATTGTATTCTTTGGCAAATCTATTAATTTCGGCAGCCGATTCTCTAACTTGCGAAATGCTTCCCGCCGACGATTCTATAAATGGGGTAGTGGCGGTTTGAATGGAATCTACAACCACCAAATCGGGCTTTATGAGTTCAATTTGCTGATGAATGTTTTGTGTACTTGTTTCCGAATAGATATATAAGTTTTCGTTGTCAAGCCTAAGTCTGTCGGCTCTAAGTTTTATTTGCTGATGACTCTCTTCGCCAGAAATGTAAAGTATTTTCAACTTTTTCATCTTTAGAGCTATTTGCAACATCAAAGTCGATTTACCAATTCCGGGCTCTCCGCCCAAAAGCACAATGGAACCGGGTACTATTCCGCCACCTAAAACTCTATTAAATTCGGTATCTAAAGCGTCAATCCTTGGCGATTGCTCGGTGTCAACTTCTGACAGTAGTATAGCTTTTGTCTCTTTGTTGGGGAGAGTGCTTTTTTTAGATTTATCAACAACTAAAACTTCTTCAACAATGGTG
>JAAYKF010000121.1 GCA_012522535.1 Bacteroidales bacterium | reverse complement strand
GATTAGCCTCATACTATTTCACAGAAAAACTTTAATAACTGATACAAACAAAAAAGAGAGCGAAGAGGCAAATAAGTCTGAAGATTTAAGTGAAATTTCAGAATAAAACCAAACTAATTTCTAAACCATTCTATAATTTCATCTTCGTTAATAGCTGCTGGATGAATCCTCTCTTGAACATAAGAATCTTTAACCAAATAGATGGCAGGAAACTTATTACCTGCAAGCAGTAAAAACGGCTTAGCTAACAGAATACTGTGTGGCACATGACCCGACTTTGTAAGATTATGAAACTCATTAATGTCATGTTCATCGCCATTTATAAAGAAATAAAACGATAAATCGGGATTACGTTTCGAAATCAATTGCAAACTATAAGCTGCCACAACACAATGTTGACAATTGGAGCTATAGAAAGCTATTAAATGCTTGCCCTCCCTCAAATCTATTTTGGGTTGTTCAACATCAGCATCGTCATAAACTACAGATAAATCCATTAAATAAGGCTCCTCAATTTCATAACCAAACTTAGACTTATCAAAAACTGGAGGGTTAATAATAAAAGGAATAGAGCTTACTAACACGGCACCAACACCTATAACAAGCCAATCTTTTTTATAATCTACGGCAGTGTTTTTAAAGTATAGTAATACAGAAAGAGCTATCATCAAAATATTTTTCAAGATTGACTCAAAGGGGTTCATAATCATAAATAGTCCAAAACAATTACAGTTAACCGAATTTCCTTGAAAGATTAAGATTATGGAAAGATATATTGAGAAGACCAACAAACTCAACATTACAAAAATATTTACGAGTTTAGGCTTAATATTCATTATCAAAAACACTCCCAAAGCAAACTCCGATGCAAGAAGTAGGCGAGCAAAAATTGGGGCTAATGTCCAGCCAACTAAGCCAGTTTCCACAATTGATATTTCTAATATTTCGATGGGGAAAAGTTTTACATAAGCCGAAAATATAAAGAATAATCCTAACATTACAGATAGGATTCGCAGTGAGATTAACTTGACATTCATCTTTTTGATATTTTTCTCAAAATTAATAAATAAAACCATAGCTTATAAAAGCATCTGAAGATTTCTGAACAGAATTAAATCACATATCGATTATTTTAACAAATAGGCGAATATGAGGATATAAAAATTGAAATCGGTTTTGTTTCACTAAATAGAAATTTCAAAAAAACAGTAGCATATTATACCGATTATATACCTATATTAGATAAATTATAAAGAATGTACTAAATTATTTGAACTAATTTGTTTTCTATATTAATTTTATTTGTATATTTGCTCCAAATTACAATCCAAATATAAACTTAAGATTAAAATTATGAAAAAATTATTGATTTCTTTAGTTGTAGTAGCATTTGCTTCATTTGCACTAACATCATGTAAAAAAGATTACACTTGCGAGTGTGAGTATGAAATGCTAGGAGTAAAACAGACACATTCTTTTCCAATAGAAAAATCGTCTAAAAAAGATGCTAAGGATGTTTGTAGTGAATATGCTACTACTGCCGGAGTTGGCGGAATAACGTACAACTGTGCACTTAAATAGTAAAAGCATTGAACAGAAAAAGCCACTGAAAAGTGGCTTTTTTTTTTTAAATATTATTACTTAGAATGTGTATCTAATACCCAAGGCCGCTCCCCACCACAATCCATTACCTCTATTCAAATTGAACATTGGACGAGTATCGATACTTAACAAAATTGGCGCATCGTGGGCATTAAAATCATACTCCAAACCAATTTGTCCACCAACACCAATCATCAAGCCATTGTCATCATATTTGTGTGAATATAATCCTACATTAGCCCCTGGTCCAACATACCAATTCAATCCTTCGGTAATATTCCAATTCCAGTGGTAGATGGCTGCTAGGTTAAGATATGAATAATCTTTTCCGCCCGACCAACCAAGGTCAAGTTCAAGACGATTGGAACTTCCCATTCCCATCTGATACGACAATTCGCCACCAAAGGCAGTTCCTCCACCAAAACGCAAACCAATTGCATGTGGGTTAACTTGTGCTTGAGCAGTGAAAAAACCTGCTAATACGATTGCTAAAACTAAAAAATTCTTTTTCATTTAATTTTTTCTTTTAATTAATATTATTTCAAACTTAAACTCAAACAAGCTCAAAGTTCGTTTTGTTTAATCAATTTAATTCAACAAAAGCCCATTTAAATTAAACATCTGGCTATCAATCTATTAAAATTCAGATTTTAACATTAATTCACATATATTCTCAACATGGTGTGTGTGTGGGAACATATCTACTGGCTGTATTCTACATATTTCGTAAAAATCACGCAACATATCAATATCACGTGCTTGAGAAGCTGGATTGCAACTTACATAAATAATTTTTTCGGGCAGAAGTTTAATTATCTGCTTCACAACATCTGGGTGCATTCCAGCTCTGGGTGGGTCGGTGATTATAATGTCAGGTTTTCCGTGAACTTTCACAAATTCATCTGTAAAAACCTTTGCCATATCGCCAGCAACAAATTCCGCATTGTGAATATTATTTTCTTTGGCATTCTTTTTGGCATCTTCAATTGCCATTTCAACATACTCAATTCCCACAACTTTCTTGCACGACTTGGCTACAAACTGAGCTATGGTTCCAGTGCCTGTATAGAGGTCATAAACCAGTTCATTTCCACTTAAACCTGCCATCTGTCGGGCAATTTTATAGAGTTCGTATGCTTGTTCTGAGTTGGTTTGAAGAAACGATAGTGGACTGACCCTAAAGTTCAAATCTTCCATTGTCTCAGTCAAATATTCATTGCCTTTATATAAATGTACTGGCAAATCTGAAATGGAATCGTTTCGTTTTTGATTAATTACATAGAAAATAGAGCTTAAATTTGGGAACTTCTCCTCTACAAATTTCAATACTTTTTCTGCATCAGAATTTTTCTCCCAAAATACAATTATCAACATCCACTCATCATTGTTGGACTTACGGACAATAATATTTCTCATTAATCCTTCCCATTTTCGGGCGTTGTAATATGAAATATTTTCTTTTAAGGTGAAATTTCCAATAGCATTTCTGATTTCATCGGCAAAAGAATCCATCAAATGACACTCTTCTATTTGCAAGACCTTATCGAACACCCTTGGCACATGAAACCCCAAGCCAGGACTTTGGGCAATACTTTCATCTTTAATTTCCTCATTGGTAAGCCAACGTCTATCAGCAAAGGAAAATTCCAATTTGTTGCGATAATAGAATATATTTTTGCAGGAAAAAATATCTCTCATTTTGGAAGTGTCAAGATTTCCAATTCTTTCAAAAGCATCCACAACTTGTTTTTGCTTATATTTCAGCTGACTTTCGTAGCTTAAATGTTGCCACTTGCAGCCACCACAAAGTCCAAAATGCTTGCACTTGGGTTCTACCCTATGCTCCGATTTTTTTTTGAAATTTAAAATTTCAGCTCTATAATATGTTTTCTTTTTTTGAAAAACATTTACATCAACCACATCTCCAGGTACAGCTCCTCTCACAAAAATAGCTATATTTTCATGTTTCCCTACTGAAGTTCCGTCGCTTGAAGTGTCAATAATTTCAAGATTTTCTATAACGAAAGATTTTGCTCTTTTTCCCATTAGATATATTTTTTGCAAAGATAATAATACCGATTGGAAAAACATTATAGACCATTTTTTTTGTCAATAGATATCGGGAAAACTGCTCTATATTTTAATCATCGGCATTTATCATTGTTAAATAATAAAATAGTTTTGACCATTTTATCATTACAATTGGTATAATACTACATAGTTTGCACACATGATTATACAACAAAAGAGGAACTATTTAAGCTCCTCTTTTGAATTTTAGGTATTTTTAAACTTAAGCTAATTCATGAATTACAAGTCCAGAACGAAGTTTTGGCTCAAACCATGTTGTTTTTGGTGGCATAATATTTCCTGTATCAGAAATATTAATTAGTTGTTGCATCGAAACTGGATAAAGTGCAAATGCAGCTTTCATTTCGCCGCTGTCAACTCTACGTTTCAACTCACCCAAACCACGAATACCTCCAACAAAATCTACTCTATTGGATGTACGAAGATCTTTTATGTCCAAAATTTTGTCTAACACATTAACAGACAACACTGTAACATCTAAAACCCCAATTGGATCATTGTCGTCGTATGTGTGCGATTTTGCTGAAAGCTTATACCATTCGCCACTCATATACATGCTAAACTCGTGAAGTTTTTCTGGCTTATAAATATCTATTCCAACTTTTTCTACTTCAAAAATCTCTTCAAGTTTTTTCAAAAATTCCTCTTCTGTTAAACCATTCAAATCTTTAATAACGCGATTATAATCTATAATTTTCAATTGATTATCGGGGAATATAACCGACATAAAGTAGTTATACTCTTCTTTTCCAGTATGATTTGGATTGTTTCTTTTTTTCTCACTTCCAACCAAGGCTGCAGCGGCTGTTCTGTGATGACCATCAGCCACATACAAACTTGGAATATCGTTTTCGAATATTTCAATTATTCTTTCAATGGTTGCTTTATCATCAATTATCCAAAAGTGGTGTCCAAACCCGTCATCGCTGGTGAAATCATATTCAGCTTCTTGATTTTTGATAATGTTTTCCATTATGGAGTCAATCTCTTGATGTGCTGGATAGGTGAAGAAAACTGGCTCTACATTGGCGTTAGTAATTCTAACGTGAATCATTCTATCTTCTTCTTTATCTTTACGTGTTAGCTCGTGTTTTTTGATATTGTTATTAAAATAATCTTCAATGTGTGTACAAGCTACAATACCGTATTGGGTGTGGTCGCCCATGGTTTGACCGTAGATATAAAGATTGTCCTCTTTATCTTGAATCAACCATTCGTTGTCTTTAAATTTCTTGTAATTTTCAACAACTCTGTCATAAACTTCTTGGCTGTGTTCATCAATTCCTTGTGGAAGTTCCAACTCGGCTTTGGTAACTCTAAGCAGCGAATATGGATTGCCATCTGCTTCTTTTCTAGCCTCTTCAGAATTTAGAACGTCGTAGGGGCGTGAAGCCAATTTTTGTACGATTTCTTTCGGTGGGCGATAACCCTTGAATGCTTTAATAATTGCCATAATTATATATTTTATTTATTGTTATTTTCTTTTGCAAACCTACAAAAATTTAGCGAACAATCTACCTTTTTACAAAATAATATCGATTGGAAAAATATTATAGTCCAATTTTCATCCCGATATCTATCGGGACTCAATTGTTCTATATATTTAAACCATCGGCATTTACCATTGTAAAATAATAAAATAGTTTTGACCATTTTATTATTACAATTGGTATAAAACTTTACTTTATAATGCTAATTTGTAATAATAAATAAAAGGGGCTATTGATATCAACAGCCCCCTTTTTTGAGTTTAATAATTTTGGTATCACTTATTCATCTTCGCCTTTGTGTGCTTGAGATGAACTTCTTTGTAGTGACGCTATTAGAGAACCTATCATTTTTGTTAGTTCCATTAAGCTATTTCTAGAGTACTCATTTAGTTCTTCGTTTAGAACGCCAACATTGTTGAGCATTGCAGTATAAACGACACACTCTCTGACTGCGCTTTTGGCCATTTTGAGGTAATAAATAAATTGACTTTTGTTTCTTGCAGAACCCTCAGCAATATTAAGTGCAATAGATTGTGCAGATTTCAAAAAGCCTAAACCTGTAGATTGGCGAACATCAGATGGAATAGTTTCAATAACACCATCCAACCACTTGGCATAGTCTAGAGCTTTACCGTAAATTCTCAAGTCTTCAAAGCGAAAAAAGCTTGTCCTGTTTTCTGATTCAGTTCTCATGATGCAATAATTTAATTAATAATAAAATTTTGTAAGTGGTGTAAAGTTACACTATTTTTTTTTATCACAAAATTTTCATTAATAATTTTTCTTTATTATTTATTTACTCTAAAAGTTTCATCACCTGTTTGGAAAAACTTCACTATTTGATTTGCTGCTGCTAATCCTGCATTCATGTTAGCTTCGGCAGTTTGTGCACCACATTTTTTTGCTGATGCCAAATAGCGTTTTGCAAATTTCTCTGCCATCTCATCGTGATTACCTGGTTTTATGTCAGTCCCATATTTGAATTTTGGTTTTTCTTCCATAATTCTCACCATATCAGCCTCGTTTACAACTTCTTTACGGGCAGTGTTTATGATTACACCATTATCGGGCATCTTGCTCAACACTTCGTAGTTGATGCTTCCTTTTGTATCAGCGTTTGCTGGCATATGAAGTGATACGATGTCACATTTTTCGTAAAGCATAACTGGATCTTGAACTGCTGTTACATTGAACTCCTCTCCCAGTTTAGGATTACGAGCCAACGATGGTGAATAGGCATAAACTTCCATTCCAAAACCATTGGCTATTTGTGCTACTAATTTTCCGATGTAACCGAAAGCATGTAGTCCAAGTTTTTTACCCCTTAGCTCGCTACCTGCTGCACCGTCGAAGCCTGAACGTACTAAACTTATCAGCATTCCAAAAACCAATTCTGCAACCGCATTTGAATTTTGTCCGGGAGTATTCATTGCTACTACTCCTTTTTCTGTGGCAGCTTCTAAGTCTATATTATCGTATCCTGCACCAGCTCTAACAACTACTTTAAGATTTTTGGCTGCTTCAATTACTTCACGTGTGGCTTTATCCGAACGGATAATCATAGCATCAACTTCGGCAACTGCATCTAACAACTGCTGATTGTCAGTATAATTTTCTAGTAAAACTAATTCATTTCCAGATTCCTCTACTATTTTTCTAATTCCATCTACTGCTTCTTTCGAGAATGGTTTTTCTGTGGCTACTAATATCTTTTTCATATTAAAATATCTTTATTTGTGTTTATAAAAAAGTTGCCATTTCTGAACTCAAAAATGGCAACATATTAACTATCGATTTACGCGTTAAGTTTTTCAAACTCTTGCATGCAATCCACCAAAGCTTGAACACTCTCTTTGGGCATTGCGTTGTAGATTGATGCTCTAAATCCACCCACCGAGCGGTGTCCTTTAATACCAACCATGTTGCGTTCTTTGGCAAGGGCCATAAAGTCAGCTTCTTTGTCTTTATATTCTTCGGCCATAACAAAGCAAACATTCATCAACGAACGGTCTTCTTTAGCGGCTGTACCAACAAACATTTTATTTCTGTCTATTTCGTCATAAAGAATAGCTGCTTTTTCTTGATTTCTCTTTTGCATTGCTGCTACTCCACCATTCCTCTTAACCCATTTTAATGTTTCATTCATTACATATACTGGGAATACTGGAGGTGTATTGAACATAGAACCATCTTTAATATGAGTGTTATAATCAATCATTGATGGAAGATGACGGCTTACCTTTCCTAAAAGATCTTTACGTACAATTACGAATGTAACTCCACCAGGTCCAACATTTTTTTGTGCACCACCGTAGATAATACCATATTTTTTCACGTCAACTGGACGGCTCATAATATCTGATGACATATCTGCCACAACTGGAATTGGGCTATCTAAATCTTCATGAAGTTCAGTTCCATAAATGGTGTTATTGGTAGTAATGTGGAAATAATCAGCATCTGCTGGAATAGTGAAGTCTTTAGGAATGTAGTTGAAAGTTTTATCTGCTGACGATGCAACAATTTCAACTTCTCCAAAAGCTTTAGCTTCTTTAATGGCTTTCTTTGCCCAAACACCAGTTTCTAAGTATGCTGCTTTTGTTTCAAGCAAGTTCATAGCCACCATAAGGAACTGTGTGCTGGCACCACCACCTAAGAATAATACTTCATAATCCTCAGGAATATCAAGCAATTCTCTCCATAGAGAACGACATTCATCCATAATGGCTTCCCACTCTTTTGAGCGATGGGAAACAGTGATAACAGACATACCTGTGCCTGCAAAATCTTTTAAAGCTTCGATGGAAGCGTCAATAGCTTCTTGGGGTAAAATACATGGACCCGCATTAAAGTTATGAACTTTTTTCATAATAATATATGTTTTTAATTAATATTCTTCATTCATAATTCACTTGCAAAGTTATCATTTTTATTGATAATCGAAAGGCTTTTAGCTAAATAAATTCAGATTTTTTCATTATTTATTATAAATATAAACATATATACTTTGTACAGGAGGTATCACTATTACAAAACTCTATAAACCACACACTTACAAGAAGTCTTTTAAAGGTAAAATTTTTGCAAAATTATTTGGCACAATCATTGTTACCATATATATTAAATTAACTCTTAAATATGGAGGGACAAACCATGAAAAGGAATATATTATTTTTAGCTTTTGCTTTGTTAAGCTTTACACTTTATGCAAATTTTTCAAACTTGTCCATTAGGCTGTACAACAACTCTGAATTAGAGGTTGTTATGCTGGGCAAGGTTTACACTTCGGATAGAGTTTGTGTTATAAATAATATCAAAGCCGGAAATCATAGAATTCAAGTTTACAGCGTAGGATATAGGGCAAATGGCATTAGATATACGCAAATGATCTACACTGGAAATATAAATATATTGCCAAACAAATCTATTGAAGCATTGGTAACTCAAAACAGAAGACTACAAATATTGAGCGAAAGGACTATTGGCGGCTACAATAACAATTATGGCAGAAATCATGGTAATAACTGGCGATACAATGGAGGCGGACAAGGCAGACAGGGCGGAAATCGCTATGGCGGTATAAACGAACGCGACTACAATAACCTATTGGCACTTATTCAAAGGGAATCGCTTGATTTTAAGAAAATGACAACTGCAAAAACATCATTAGCCGAAACAGAATGAGCTCTTACCAAATTTTGGGAATTTTAAATCTGTTTTCATTTGATTATAACAAATTGGAGTTGGCAAAATTTGCCTATCACTACGTTGCCGACCCGGGAAACTACTTCGTTGTGGCAAATGCCTTTAGCTTCGAATATAACGCCAAAGAACTGAGCCGATATATTATGAGCAACTAAAGCTGGAGAGTAAGTGTCAATTATATCTGTTAAATCTTCTTTCTTGCACCATTACACAAAACTGTAAGAACGTTTTGGGTATTGCCGAAGGCGGGGATTTTTATCACTAAATTTCAATCGAAGAACGAGCTTTCAATTTACCTAAAACGTTCAATCGAAGCCGTTTACCCGCCATTTTGGCAAACTGGCTGTTAT
>JAAYKF010000120.1 GCA_012522535.1 Bacteroidales bacterium | reverse complement strand
TGATTTTGAAGAAGATCGTCAAGTTTTTCATAGGGGAATATGCTTATTCCTTGTAGTTTTTTTCCATGTTTTTGTGGGTCATCATCTACAAAAGCAATAACTTTATATTTGAGTCCAGCGTCGCGGTCGATGGCACTTTTGGCATGCAAACCAGCTTCGCCAGCACCATAAATTATAACCCTTTGCTTAGAACGACTGGGGTTAGTATATTCCAAATAAGCCATTTTTATGGTAAGTCGGTAAATCCAAATAAAGAAGGTTGAAATCATAAATTCCAATATCAAAATAGAAAATGGAATGAGAAATTTACCACTTACAAACTTAAATGTTATGATGTTGATTATCAAAAAGCAGATACTACCAAAAATATTTGTAACAAAAACACGAATTATATCCTGCGTACTGGTATGTCTGACGATGCTTTTGTGCGTTCTGAAGGAAAAAGAAAAAATTAATCTAACCAACAGAACACTTGTTAAGACTATTGGCAGACTCGCAAGCTCATTTGAAGGGATGTTAAAATTAAATCTTAGTAAATAGCTAAGTATCAGAGATATAGAAATTACAACTACATCAAATATCAAAATGAAGATTCCTGGCAGATTGTTTTTTTGAAAAAATTTCAGCATACATTTAATATTTTCTACAAATCTATGAATAATAATCAATATTTGACTTTTTGTCTCTTTTTTTGTTTAATTTTGCACCACTAAAAATACTCGTTCTACATAAATTTATATTATACAAACAAACAATTTTAAATGAAAAAAGCTTTATTAGTAATTTCCTTAGTTTTTGCTCTTTTTGTTGTAAACTCATCGACAGAAATAGGTGCAAAGAACGACACAACTAAGAAGGAAAATAAGGAGTTCTTATTTTCACCAGATTCGGAAATAATCGAAAATATCCATTCGCAAAGCCTAAAAGGCGGTTTCTTAGTAAATTGGCACATAAATTATGACTATTTAGATTTTCTAAAAGATGAAAACTATTCATTATCAGTCAGATACAACACTAAGATGAATGCAGATAGATATGAAAAAGGATATACAGACAAGTCGTGGAGCGTAATTGAAAATATTGACTTAAAAACAACCTCAATTTCCATTAAAGATTTGTCTAAAAGTGAAGAGTACGCTTATCAGATAGGT
Organism: Bacteroidales bacterium; assembly: GCA_012522535.1. GTDB lineage: Bacteria > Bacteroidota > Bacteroidia > Bacteroidales > WCHB1-69 > JAAYKF01. Next base: position 11,754 of record JAAYKF010000120.1, on the reverse strand, counting down.
GTTAGCAATTCCGTAGAAACAATTTGGAGTAAAAGTAATTTTGTTACAACCAAAGGAGTTTGGAATTTGGTTGATTTCCTTATTCTGTTGGGAGCTTTGGGGCTTTTCCTTTATGGAATGAATGTGTTAAGTGAAGGCTTGCAGTTGGCAGCAGGAAAAAGTTTGCGAAATATTCTGTCGTCTATAACCTCGAATAGATTTAAAGGCGTTCTAACAGGAGTTGGAATTACGGCTATAATTCAGTCGTCATCCCTTACAACGGTGATGGTAGTGTCATTTGTAAATGCTGGAATTCTGAGCCTCACGCAGGCTGCAGGGGTAATTATGGGGTCAAACATTGGCACCACTGTAACTGCATGGTTGATAGACATTTTTGGGTTTAAGGTTGATATTGGTCCATACACACTAATACTCTTGGCTGTTGGCTTGCCTTTAATGTTTTTGAAATCGAAAAAAGCAAAAAACATTGCCAATGTTTTTGTTGGATTTGCCTTGCTGTTTTTAGGACTCAGTTTTCTCAAGAGCTCAGTTCCAGACGTAGGTCCCGACTCGCCATTAGTCTCCTTTTTTGTTACATTGAATAATATACCATATATAAGCACCATAATTTTTGTGATTTTCGGAGCTGTGCTCACAGTTATCATTCAGTCGTCATCGGCAACAATAGCCTTGACAATGACCCTTATGGCAAGTGGTGTTATACCCTTCGAGGCAGGTGCTGCAATGGTTCTTGGCGAAAATATTGGAACAACAATAACTGCAGAATTGGCTTCAACTATTGGTAATGTTTACGCCAAAAGAGCAGCCCGAATACATAGCTCATTCAACTTGTTTGGCGTGTTGTGGGTGTTGTTGGTTTTTCCGTTTTTTATGAAATTTGTTGTATATCTAACAGAATCAATAAGCGGCGGAAACCCAATACTGAACCCAGCCGAATTTGGTAGTACTGGACTTGCAATTTTGCATACCACTTTTAACCTTGCCAATACTTTTATGATGATTTGGCTTGTACCATATTTGGTTAGATTTGTTAATCATACTGTGAAGTCTAAAAAAGAGAAAGATGAAAGTTATCAGCTTGAATTTATTGGAAGAGCAGTGGATAAAGCCCCTGAACTATCCCTATTGGAAGTGAAAAAAGAGCTGGCAAAATTTGGAGATATTTCCAGCAGGATGTCCAAATTTGCACGTCAACTTTTGACAGAAACAAATAGTAAAATACAAGAAGACATTCTTGAACGCATAAAAAAATATGAAGATATAACCGATAGCGTTGAAGTGGAAGTTGCCAATTATTTGAACAAAATTGTTATTGGTGGCGTGAACGAAAATCAGGCCATTAGAATAAATGGTATGAACCGAATTTCCAGCAACTTAGAACGTATTGGCGATGTGTTCTATCAATTATCCTTAGCATTCGAGAAAAAACATGAAGATAAAATTATATTTTTGGAAATTCAAGAACAAAGGATTATCGAAATGTTTGATTTAGTGGACGAGGCATTTATAATAATGAACGAAAACCTAAACAAGCGAATGGAAGAGGTTACTCTCGCAAAAGCAAACGAAATTGAAAAAAGAATTAATGATAAGCGAGATGAAATCCGTAGCGAATACTACACCCTAATGCTTAAAGATAATAGCGAAAATGTTGAAGGCGAATTGCTATACAATAATGTTTACAACCTTTTAGAAAGGGTTGGAGACCATATTATAAATGTTTCGGAAGGAATTATTGGTAAGATTTAATGGCTATGAAGTGCTTTTTAATTGCTATATTATTCATTGGGGTAATTACGATAAGTTATTCCCAAACAGCACCTTCGGCACTGGGCGATATACATTTAGCAAAGTCGCTATCAGTGGGGATAAATCAAGATATGAAGTCTGATTTTGGTAATTGGAACTATTTCTCATACATTTCAAACTCGTGGTTTAGCAAGGAGAAAAATGATGGGTTTTTTGATAAACAAGGAGTTTTTATCTTTGAAAATGAGATGAAAAACAAAATGTCAAACCAAAATGAAATAAGTTTTGGAACAAGTTATAGAAATCAAAATGTTTATCTTCAAAACATCAGTTCTGATAAGCTTACAAAACAAGAATTTCGATTTTATTCAAGATATTCTTACAATCTGAAAATTAGCAGAATGGATTTGTCAATATCTTTAAAACAAGAGATAAGCAAGTATTTTACAAAAAACTTCAAATCATACTCCGAAAGCTTACGAATAAGACCCCGGTTTAGACTAAAACTTTCTATGCCAATAGACAAAATCGGAAATCATAAATTAAGTCTGTTTTCCGAACAACTATTTTCCACATCAATGACAAACTCAAATAAATGGAGTAATTTTCAGTATAAAGAGAGCAGGTTTTCTCTCTTCTACACCTATACAAACAAAAAAATAGATTACGATTTTAGTGTGGGTTATATGTATAATTTAATTGGAATGGATGAGTTTAAAGATGGAAATTACTTAACTTTGAACCTTATATTTAAAAACCCATTTAGTTCGAAAAAATAGCTGCAAATGAGTAAAAAAGGAACATTGTATTTATTGCCAACGCCCATAGGAGATAAAATAAATTTAGAGCTAATCAGAGATTATGAATTGATTATCAGGAAGATAGGTTTGTTTGTGGTGGAGGAGATAAGAACAATACGCAGGTTTTTGGTCTCCATAAACTGCAAAGACCTTATTGATGCTTCGGAGTTCATAATTTGGAATGAGCATAGCGATAGGTCGGAAATTAGCAAAATAATTGATGTCCTAAATTCAGGATTGAATGTTGGAATAATGTCTGAAGCTGGAATGCCTTGCATTGCCGACCCGGGCGAAGAAATTGTGGCTGCTGCACACCGAAACAAAATAAAAGTTGTGCCAGTGGTGGGCTCGTCGTCCATAATTTTGGCTTTGGCGGCGTCGGGCTTAAACGGAGAAGCATTTGTTTATCACGGCTATTTGCCCGTGGATAGTTCCAAAAGAAAACAAGCATTATTGGAAATTAGTACCGATATTGAAAAGACATCGCGTACTCATATTTTTATCGAAGCTCCATATCGCAACGACAAAATGATAGAGTCCATAGTCTCCACATCTGCTTCGCAACAAGTTCTTTGTGTGGCGGTTTCGCTTCAAACAGATGATGAAATAATTAAAGCTCAAAAAGTGGAAAAATGGAAAAATTTTGAAGGAAGTTTCCACAAAAGACCTGCAATATTTTTGATAGGGAAGGAGATTAAAGCTGTCGAAAACTATTTTAATATACTTCGAAAATTATAAATCCTATTGAAATAATACCAACTGTAAAAATAAAATATATCAAATAGTCTTCTATTGAAGAAATTAAAGCATATATTTGCAATTGCAAATAGAATTATATGGAATAAATTATTAATTTTGCATTGTTAATGAAATAACAGAAAACAAAAAAATCAAAATATTATTAACTTAAAAACTACAATTATGAACGTAGAAAAAATCATGCAAGATCTTGAGCGTAGAAATCCAGGTGAAAAGGAGTTCTTACAAGCAGCTCACGAGGTATTGGAATCAATTGAAGAAGTTTACAATGCCAATCCAAAGTTTGGCGAGGCAAACATTATTGAAAGACTTTTAGAACCAGACCGCACAATAATTTTCCGCGTTGCATGGGTTGATGACAATCACAAAGTTCATGTAAACAGAGGTATCCGTGTACAGTACAACAACGCCATTGGGCCATACAAAGGTGGAATTCGTTTCCATCCAAGTGTAAACCTTTCAATTCTTAAGTTCTTAGGATTTGAACAAATATTCAAAAACAGCTTAACATCACTTCCAATGGGTGGTGGTAAAGGTGGTTCAGACTTTGATCCAAAAGGCAGATCAGACCAAGAAATTATGCGTTTCTGTCAAGCTTACATAGCTGAATTAGAAAAATATTTAGGACCAGACACAGACGTTCCAGCTGGAGATATCGGTGTTGGTGCTAGAGAAGTTGGCTACATGTACGGAATGTACAAGAAATTACGCAACGAGCACACTGGAGTATTTACAGGTAAAGGACGTTCGTTTGGTGGTTCAATTATGAGACCAGAAGCCACTGGTTTTGGTGTTGTTTATTTCACCAATGAAATGTTGAAAGCTAAAAACATTGACATTAAAGGTAAAACCGTTGCTATTTCAGGATTTGGTCAAGTTGCTTGGGGTGCAGCCCTTAAAGCTACAGAATTAGGAGCAAAAGTTGTTACTATCTCAGGTCCAGACGGATACATCTATGATGAAGCTGGAATTAGCGGAGAGAAAATTGACTATATGTTAGAATTACGTTCTAGCAATAATGACGTTGTAGCTCCTTACGCTGAGAAATTTGCAGGTTCAAAATTCGTAGCTGGAAAACGTCCATGGGAAGCAAAAGTTGATATTGCTCTAACATGTGCATTCCAAAACGAAATGAGTGGCGAAGATGCTAAACAACTTGTTGACAATGGTGTAATTTGTGTATCGGAAGGTTCAAACATGGGATGTACTCCTGAAGCAATCAAAACTTTCCAAGATGCAAAAGTTATTTTCGGACCTGGTAAAGCTGCCAATGCTGGTGGTGTAGCCACTTCTGGACTGGAAATGTCGCAAAACACTCTTAAACTATCCTGGAGTGCAGAAGAAGTTGACGAAAAACTTAAAACAATTATGGTAAATATCCATAAAGCTTGTGTTCAGTACGGAGAAAGAGAAGATGGATATATCGATTATGTAAAAGGTGCCAATATAGCAGGCTTTATGAAAGTAGCAGAAGCTATGTTAGCTCAAGGTGTAATTTAAAAATTACACACAATATTAAAAAAGGGTCGCAAACGCGACCCTTTTTTAATTGACTGTAAATGAGACTATTATTTTTATAAACATTAAAAAGTTAAAGAAAAATGTTAAGAAAATTGGAAACAGCAGCAAAATTGATTATATTTGCATCAATATAATTGCAAAACAATATGAACGAAAGTATTAATACCCTAGTTGCAGGAATAGAATATAAAGTTCAAAAATTGTGCAATTATAACGAGAGTTTGAAAAACGAAATTGAACACTTAAAGAAACAAATTGTTGAATTAAAAAAAGATATAGATAATAAACAAGAATACATAAACACATTAGAAGAAAAAAATAAAACAATAAAACTGGCAAAAACTATAGAAAACAAACGCGAACTTACAGAAACTAAATTGATGATTAATAAGCTGGTGCGGGAAATTGACGAATGCATTATAATGTTAAATAAATAGATAAATGGAACTGAGTATCACCATAAATATCTCCGATAGAGATTTTAAATTGACTATAAAAAGAGAAGATGAAGAGGTGGTGCGACAAGCCGTAAAACTAATAGAAACAAGAATAAAAGAATATGCAAAAAGATATGCCTTTAAAGATATGCAAGATCTACTTTCAATGGTGGTGCTACAATATGTAATTAACTCCTTGAAACTTAAGCATAAACAGGATTATATCGATAATCATATTCAAGTGAAACTAAGCGAAATAGACACAATTCTTGATGAACATTTAACTGCTATTTAAAATAAAAAGACGTTCTTATACATAATATAGCCCGCATATATTTCATTTATGGTTTGGTAAACTCAACACTAAACAATTAAAAGTAAGCTCATGGGTTGCGAGAACAGGCCTCAATTGCTTTGCAATGTCATTTTATGACCGGTGGAAGTTTGACTGACTCGGCACTTTTATCCATATAAGTATCTTGGAGTTTACTCAAGTACTTGAGATTATGCGGGTTTTTTTATTGAAAAAAAACAAAACAAATATATATTTAATTACTTAACTATGACTTTATACATAATTATATCATCTGTTGTAGGACTGGCGGTGGGAATACTTCTGGCCTACACTCTATTGAAAAAGACTCTGGAAAAAGGAAGTCAAAGATTAGTTAAAGATGCACAAGAAGAGGCAGAACTAATCAAAAAAGAGAGAATACTTCAAGCTAAAGAGAAGTACTTACAACTGAAAACTCAACATGAAAAACAAGTAAATGAAAGAAATCAACAAATACTTGTAGCCGAAAATCGAATTAAACAGAAAGAAAACAACGTAAATCAAAAAACAGAAGACCTAAATCGCAGACTTGCAGAGAATAAAACCCTAAAAGATAGCCTAAATAGCAAAATGCAAGCAGTGGAAAAAAGACAATTGGAAGTCGATAAAATGATTTCGGATCAAAAGGCACAGCTTGAAAGAATATCTGGGTTCTCTAAGGAAGAAGCCAAAGAACAGCTTATAGCCATTATGGAAGATGAGGCCAAAGCAGAAGCTGTAACACTTATAAAAGATATAGTAGAAGAAGCAAAAATGACAGCCAACAAAGAGGCTAAAAAGGTGGTGATTGAAACTATTCAACGCACTGCTGTTGAGAATGTTGTGGAAAATGCTGTCTCTGTTTTCAATATTGATAGTGATGAAGTTAAAGGAAGAATTATTGGACGTGAGGGAAGAAATATTCGAACCTTAGAATCGCTCACAGGAGTAGATATTATTATCGACGATTCGCCCGATGCCATTCTGCTTTCAAGCTTCGACCCTGTCCGCAGAGAAATAGCTCGACTATCGCTGCACAAGCTTGTTACCGATGGTAGAATTCACCCTGCGAGAATTGAAGAAGTGGTTGCTAAAACCAAAAAACAGATTGAACATGAAATTGTGGAAATTGGTAAACGCACAACCATTGACTTAGGTATTCACGGACTTCATCCAGAGCTAATCCGTATGGTCGGTAAAATGAGATACCGCTCTTCATACGGTCAAAATCTATTGCAGCACTCCAAGGAGGTTGCCAATCTATCAGCCATAATGGCTTCAGAATTAGGCTTAAATCCTAAGTTGGCAAAACGAGCAGGTCTCCTGCACGATATTGGAAAAGTTCCAGATACAGAACCCGAATTGCCACACGCAATTCTTGGAATGCAGTTGGCTGAAAGATACAAAGAGCGTCCAGAGGTTGTAAATGCCATTGGAGCTCACCACGATGAGGTGGAAATGGAATCGTTAATCGCTCCCATAGTTCAGGTGTGTGATGCCATTTCGGGTGCACGCCCAGGAGCTCGCCGAGAAGTTATTGAAGCTTATATGCGTAGATTAAATAATTTGGAAGAGATGGCAATGTCATACCCCGGAGTTATGAAAACGTACGCAATACAGGCGGGTCGTGAGTTGAGAGTTATTGTTGCAGCAGAAAAAGTTAGCGACTCCGAAGCTGACCAAATTTCCATCGACCTGTCCAAGAAAATTCAAAATGAAATGACTTATCCCGGACAAATAAAGATTACTGTTATTAGAGAAACTAGGGCTGTTAACTACGCCAAATAACCTGATAATGTATTGATATAAAAAATGCGTCTCATAGCGAGACGCATTTTTTTGTTATACCAATTGTAATAATAAAATGGTCCAAACTATTTTATTATTTTACAATGGTAAATGCCGATGGTTTAAATATATAGAACAATCGGTATTATATGTTTATCTATATGATTTGTGAAAGTATTTCATCAATTTGTGGTAATATGGCTTTGTTGGAATAGTTGTAGATGACGAAATCAGATTTTTTTATTTTAATACTATCTTCAATCTGATTCATAATACGATTCCTTATATCTTCAATGCTGCCGTCTCCACGCTTTAAACATCTATCTATACGAACATCAACGGGAGCCGAAATATGTATAACATAATCAAAAAGATATTCGAGTTTTTTTTCAAAAATTATAGCCGACTCCATAAAGTGTATTTTAGTCTGATTTTTAGACCATAATTCAAAGTCATTTATAACAAGAGGGTGGAGGAAGTTTTCTAAGTCCAATTTCTTATCTTTATTTGAGAAAATGATTTTAGAAATTTCCTTTGTTGAAAGTTCTCTCTCTGAATTAATTATTTGATTTCCAAGAATTTGAATTAGTTGGTTTCTGTTTTTTAAATCAAAAAGATGGTTTTTGGAAATATCATCAGCAATAAAAACAGGATAACCCAAAAGCCTAAGAATTTTTACTATTAAACTTTTTCCACTTCCAATATTTCCACTAATGCCGATGCGTGTCATTTGGATAGGCTTTTGCTAAAACTAACACTATTGGGTTCAATATGTATAACTTTTATTTCGCTCTCTTGTTTTGCTTTAACTTCCACATTGTCCAAAGAGTTTATGTTTTCAAAATAGAAGCAGGATCTTAAACTATCCATGTTTATATTTTCTAAATAGCTTATTGGAATAATAAATCGAGCTGTAATATGTGGTTTTGTTGGAGAATAATTAATGTTTTTCTCCATATGTGTAGGCAAACTAATATTTGTGGTAAACTCTATATTATTCTCATCTTCCAATTTTAAATCGATGTGAGTATTATGGATGTTTATTACCTTAGGAAGAGGGTTGTGTAGTTTTGTGGTGATTAAGCTGGCTTGCTTAATTCTGTTTATATCAATTTGTGTTTTGATTTGTGAAATAGTATCTATTGCCGATTTTGAACCCGAAATCAATACTGAATCGTGTGAAGCTTTGTAAATTGATTTTAGTATTACTTCGTGAGAGTTCAGTCTGAAATCAATATTGATGGGAACTCTTTTGTGCATAAGTTCATCATATGGTACAAAAAGAGTGTCGGGACTGAAAGAAATTATTTCGCTGCCACTTAGCATTTTGTTTCCCAATCTATCTATTAATATAGTGCTTGGGATAATTATATTTCCGTTTGCTTTTTTTCTTTGTTGGGAAATCTTGCCAAGATCAAACTCTACAATGTTTTTTTTATTGTTGGCTTGCGAACTTAAAATTATAAATCCTTGAGCTTTATATGTAATGGAAATTTCGGCGTAATTTTCGCTTTTAAGAATATAATTGCTTGGTATATTAGTCCATACTATCTGAAAGCTTTCCGACCTTTCATAAAACTTACTAAGTTTTATCATCGACCAGCTAATAATAGATATAAGTGTACAGATTAAAAATACATATAAGCTTTTGCGAATCATTTATGCTGTATTAATACTTTAGGTTTACACCACAGTGTAAACCTAAAGTAGGCTAGTTTTACTTCTGATTATTCATTATATCTTCAACATTAGAAGCTATGGCAGTTTTTTCAATTTTCATTTTTTGTCCACCTTCAATTTCTATAATTAAAGTTGTTTCTTGAACATCGCTTATTTTGGCATGAATTCCACCTATTGTGATAATTTTATCACCTTTTTTAAGGGCTTCACGGAATTTTTGTTGCTCTTTTTGTTTTTTCATTTGTGGACGAATCATAAAGAAGTAGAAAACCACTACAATAAGTAATAGGAAAATAAGTGATGAAGCACCACCTCCACCTTCTCCGCCACCGCCCATCATAAGTAATAGATTTAATAATTTCATTGGTCTAATTTTTGTTTTTAATTTGTATTTATGGTAATTCAACCATGGCAGTTACGCGCAAGTTGATTTGATTCGGAATTGTGTTTGCATTAACTATAATAGATTTTGTTTGAAATCCTTTCAAACCTTTTGTGTCTAAAATGATAGTTATACTTCCCTCTTTTTTGGGAGATATTGGCTGTTGTGGATAGTCGGCAACTGTGCAACCGCATGTAGAGCTAACTCCAGAAATAATAAGATCTCGTTTTCCGGTATTTTTAAACTTAAAAGAGTAGGATAGGCGTTCGCCTTGTTCCACACTGCCAAAGGCATGTTCATGTTTCTCAAATTCAATAATTGCAGTGTTTTTGGCATCACTCTCTTTAGCAGACATGGGGTTGTTAACTATGTCTGTAGAAATATTTTTATTGGAGTTTTTACATGCAAAAAGTGAAAAAATCAGAGTGATATAAATTATTTTATGTAATATTTTTCTCATAATCTATTATTGTGATATTAATCCTCTACCTGTTTTCTTAATTGTTTCATTAGCAAGAAGTTCACTGGAAATTCTGTCTAAAAGTCCGTTTATAAACGACTTGCTTTTGGGGGTGCTATAATCTTTGGAAAGCTCAATGTATTCATTTATAGTAACTTTTATTGGCACCGATGGACACTCTATAAATTCAGCAATTGCCATTTTTAAGATAATTAAGTCTAAAGTTGCAAGTCTGTCCAAGTCCCAATTGTGTAGCCTTGACGTAATTAATTCAATATATTTATCGCTGTTTTGTATTACAGATCTATAAATGGTTTTCACAAACATTACATCATCTTCATGGTCTTCAATGTCGATATTTAGAAGTGGAAAAACTTCATCATTTTTCATATCACAATCCAAGTTTTTAATAGTCCGTGCAGTAACTAATGCAGCTTCAAAAAAGTCGGCATACCAATGTAGTTTCTTGTCGGCAAAAGCCGAAGCCAATGCGTCTGAGTTTACCATATAATCTTTGAAAATTGAAATGATAAAATCTTTTTCATCATCAAAACTATCATCTTCAACGTTCATGAAGTTTGCATATGTTTCGGAGTTTATGATGTTTTGAAAAACCAAGCGAATAATGTCAATATCACTATGTATATCAATTTTTTCTTTTGAGATTTCGTCTTGATAAGAGATGTTTTCTTCTAGAATTTTAAAAATGCGAAGATTTGCAAATTTCAGATTTGGGTTTAAATCTGCTTCCGTTGGAAGATATTTCTTTTTTGCAGCTTCAATTCTGTCAAGAGCCAAGCGTTTGAATTCCAGAATAATCTGAAACTGACTTAGCGAAATTGTTTTAAGATGATTTATATTGGTGAAAAGATTTTTCTCTCCAATGGTAGATGTAGTGTTTTGCCCAATCTCATACTCAAAAAGGGCTTGTAGTGTTTTTGTTCTCAAATAACGTCTGCTGTGCATAGTAATATAAATTGAATTGCAAAAATAGTAAAAATGTAGATTTATAGCCCAAAATTTGTCTTAATAATTGATAATAAGACAAAAATTGCATCATAAAACATTAAAAAAGTTTCTTTGTGTGGTTTTTTTCAAGATTTATCTATGTCTGTGCTGTTTTTGATGTTAAAATGTTTAATTTTATGCATTAATTTTAAATGACAAAATAATGAGGAAAATTTTTGTTCTAATGATTTTAAATCTGTCGTTTGTATCCATATCTATTGCTGCATACTTAGTAAATATTCCTGTAACAATTGTTCAGCCCAATGGCGAAAAGTTGATATGCTATGCCACTGGAGATGACTATTACCACTGGTTGCACGACGAAGATAACTACACAATAATCCACAATAAACAGACGGGATATTTTGTATATGCAAACTTGGAAAATGGTGAATTGGTTCCCACAAATTTTGTTTTTGGACAAGATTTACCTGCCGATTTTCTTAAGCCGGGCTTAAATATTTCACCAGAAAAAATGCTTGAAAAGCGCAAAAAAATGTTGATACCAGCCCAAAAACCTCAAAACAAAACCCTGAAAACAAGGAATATTGGTAATATGAACAATCTTGTGGTTTTTATTCGCTTTTCTGATGATGAAGAGTTTGATGTGCCTTTTCATCATATTGATAAATTGTTCAACGATTCTTCGGATACATACGTTTCTTCAGTTTATAATTATGTGAAAAATGTATCTTATGGACAAATGTCAGCGGCTTCGATATATTATCCAGAACCAGAAGAGAATATTGTTTATTCGTTTCAAGATATTTATCCAAGAGCATATTATATGCCCTATTCTCCAGCCAATCCCGATGGCTATGATGAGGATAACGACGAGAGAACAGAGCGTGAACATG
>JAAYKF010000119.1 GCA_012522535.1 Bacteroidales bacterium | reverse complement strand
TGGTGGAATAGGATATGAATCGCCTGCTGCGTTTCTTGAAAAACATGGAATTAAAATGAAAAAGAAAGCAGCTTAATATGAGTAATTAATTAGAAAAAAGTGTCCAAGTATTAGCATTTAAGACACAGCCAAACTTATAGAGGAGACAGAAGAAAGTAAAACTTACTTGTGTAAATGGCGTAATTTATATTACAAAAACGGAGCTATACAGATATTTATAGATAAGACAACTGCAACTGAAGATTATAAATGGGAAGTAGCTCAGGAAGAATGGAATTTGCTTACACAAGAATATTTCAACAATAGACAAATTGAAGATATAATAGTAGAAGTTGACAATAACAACCGAATTAAAAGCATTAATGGTTTAGAAGATGTAGAAGTTAAAATTGTTTTCGCTAAAATTCGCAAATATGGCACAGCTGAAACAAAAGCAGAAGTAACTAATAATGAAGTTATAAAAATAATGCATAACGTGGCTGCACGTAATCAATGTATAAATTTTTTAGCAAGACAAAAATCTGATTATAATGTAATTGACATCCATGAATTAGTAACTGATCAATACGGTTCTTTACGTCGCGATGTATCTTTCATATTTCCAATAAAAGATAATTTTGATAATATTTATTTAGTATGGGAAAGTGCGGAGTTTGAAAAGTCTAAAGCTACACACATTTTCAAGTGTAAAGAAAGTATGAATGAAGAAGTGGAAAATAATATTAAGGAATTTATTGAAAGTAATTATCGCACACGTTCACGCTTAAACAGTTCTGAAATAGAAGATCGTAAAATTAAAGCTGATTTACACTACTTATGCCGAGTAGATCACGACAACACAGACTATCAAGTATGGGAAGATAAGATGAGAGAAGTTATGCCCTTTTTAGAGTAGCAATAAAACATATTTTTATACAAAATAAAAGAATTATTACTAATAATTTTTGCTACGTCATACAACAAATCATAACCCATTTACTCTCAACACATTAGCTCCACTAACTATAATCCTACTAATAAAATTTCTGGGTTTTTGAGCAACTCTACTGATAGAATTATTGGATATTTTTAATAGTGTACTGATAAAATTATTAGGTTTTTTGATTAGTATAGTGATGAGTTTACTTAAATTCGTCAATAAATCTATCAAATTTCGAGTTTAATTCTATCTTTTCAACATCTGTCAGGAAAGAGCTGTTTATGGTATTTTTGTTGAGTTGGATTAAGGTTTGAAGGTCTAAACCTTGTGCCAACAAAAGTTTGTATTCACCAATTAATGAAGTGCTGAACATCAAAGGGTCATCGGAGTTTAGGGTGCACAAAAGTCCTTGCTTAATCATTTCGGCAATGGGGTGATTTTCGTTTTCAGGCACAATTTTTAGTCGGTAATTACTATTGGGGCAAACTTCAAAAGGAATTTGTATCTCTTTTGCCAAACTGACAACACTATCATTTTCCAACACTCTGATTCCGTGTCCAATACGCTGTGCATTCAAATTTTCTATGGCACTCAACACACTCTCAGCTCCTACTCCTTCGCCGGCGTGAGCTACAAGATTTAGACCAGCTTCGCCAGCTCTTTGAAATTGCTTTACAAACTTTTCTGCAAGATAACCCTGCTCCAATCCGCCCAAACCAAGTCCAATAAAAACTCCCTCTTTAAAGCCATTAGTCACAAAATCAACAACAGCATCTGCAGACTCTGGCACATTTCGGGCTATATCGGGAATTAATCTAACTTCTACGCAATACTCATTTTCACCTTCAATTAAAGCTTCTTTTATATTATGTAAAAGCTCCTCTTGATTAAAACTTTCAATCATAAAAGAGGCACTTAAAAAAGCTTCGGTGTAAACAATATTTTGACTTTTTTGGTACCTAAAAAAATCCTTGATAATGGTTTTATAATCCTCTGGCTTCTTGATGGTGGAAACAGCTAAAATATATACATCTATAAAATGGGCAAAACTTTTAAACTTGAAAAAGTCTTTCCACTCATGCAGGCTTTCAACAGGTAATTTCACTCTGTTTTTTTCTGCCAAATGCCAATATGTATCTGGACTTACAGCCCCTTCTATATGGACATGTAGTTCCACTTTGGGCATCTCTTCAATAAATCGAATATTATTTTTCATAGAATACTATTTATCTGAAAGCAGGTCGGGACGGCGTTTTTGGGTTCTTTGTAAAGCCTGCTCATCTTTCCATATATTTATCAATTTCTCATTTCCAGAAAGTAGAACATCAGGCACTTTCCAGCCATTAAAATCGGCGGGGCGAGTGTAAACCGGTGGCGACAAAAGTTCATTTTGGAATGAGTCGGAAAGAGCCGAAGTTTCGTCGTTCAAAACACCTGGTAACAGACGCAACAATGCATCAACCAAAATCATTGCGGGCAGTTCGCCACCCGACAAAACAAAATCGCCAACTGAAATTTCTTTGCTTATCAAATATTCTCTAATTCGCTCATCAACACCCTTATAGTGTCCACAAAGGATTAGAATATTCTTTTTCAGCGAAAGACCATTGGCAATAGTTTGATTGAAAACTTCTCCATCGGGAGTCATAAAAATTGCTTCGTCGTACTCTCTTTCGCTTTTGAGTTTTTCTATGCAATTAAAAATTGGCTCCACCATCATCACCATTCCAGCTTCGCCACCAAATGGATAATCGTCAACCTTACGATGTTTGTTGGTGGAATAATCGCGGATATTGTGAAGATGAATCTCTGCCAATCCTTTTTCCACAGCACGTTTTATAATGGAGTGCTGAAAAGCACCTTGAAACATTTCCGGAAAAAGCGTTAGAATATCTATTCTCATAGTGGCAAATTTACAAAAATTATCTCTTCACCAAAATCATCAATCCATCTCTAAAAGGAAGTAGCAAAGAATCTACTCTACTATCTTTCGACACTTTTTTATTAAAAGCATCAACGGCAGCGGTTTGCTCATCTTTCTCTATTTCACTATCAATCAACACCTTACCGCTCCAAAGAACATTATCGGTAATAATTAATCCTCCAGTGCAAACATTATCAATTACCAAATCAAAATATTTTTCATACTCTCTTTTATCACCATCTATAAATACCAAATCCCAAGTTTTATTTAGTTCTGGAATTACCTCCAAAGCATCGCCAATAATCAAATCTATTTTGTGCAATTGCTCTGCCTTTTCAACAAATTCCAGAATTATATCTTCATTTTCTTCATTACGCTCAATGGTGGTAATTTTGGCATCATCATCCAATGCCAAAGCCATTGCAATGGTAGAGTAAGCTGTGAATGTTCCTATTTCTAAAATATTTTGTGGTCTCTTTAATTTGCATAATATTTGTAGCAACAAACCTTGCTGTTTTCCCGAAATCATTCTGGGATTAATCATCCGCAAATGGGTCTGGCGAGTGAGTTCTTGCAAAATAGGATGCTCTTCAGAACTGTGTTCTTCTGAATATTTATTTATCTCTTCGCTAACGCAACTATCTTCGTATCTCATTATTTTCCTATGCTAACAATTGTAAAATTATCGGGTATTAAAATTTCGTTGCTCACTTCTAAAATTTCTTCAGCACTAATGCTATCAATTCTTTTGTAAACATCGATCATTGAGTCAACTTTGTCAAAATAGAGATAAGTCTTGGCAACAGCAATCATATCGTTATTATTCGATTCGGCTTGCAGTGCCAGCTGCCCGATAAATTGTTTTTTGGCTCGACTCAATTGCAGAGTTCCAAGTTTTTGTGTTTTAACTTTGTCGAACTCTTTTATACTTAATTCCATGGTTTTATCCACCGAATTTTTGTCGGTTGCAAAATAGACCGAAAAATATCCCGTATCGGAAAGTGGCTGATAGGTGGACTCTACAGCGTAGGCATATCCATTTTTTTCACGAATAGAAATATTTAATCGGGTGTTCATTCCCGGACCACCCAAAAGATTATTCACCAAACTAAAGGCATCTTTTTTCTTATCATTCATATCGTAAGCTATATTGCCCATAACCACATTTGTTTGATAAATTGAGCTTTTAATTTTATGATTTCTTGCCTTATAATTTTGATATTTCTCTCTTTTGAAATTACGTACAGAAGCCTCTACTTGCCCAAAAGTGCTCTCTAAAATCTTTACTAATCTCTGCATGGAAATATTTCCCACAGAGGAAATTACAATCTGATCAGTGGTGTAAGTTCTACGAATAAAATTAAAAAAATCATCTCTTTTCAAAGACTTCAATGAAGCCACCGAACCAAGAATATTTCTTCCCAAAGCATGCCCTTCATAAAGTACATCTTCAAAAACATCAAAAGCCAGTTCGGCTGGATTGTCTTTATAAGATTTTATCTCTTCAATAATGACCTCTCTTTCCAGCTCCATATCCTTAGGATTGAAAACCGAATTAAAAATTATATCCCACAAAAGCTCAGCAGAGCGACTATAGTAAGTTTTTAGAAAAGAGGCATAAAAGAGGGTCTCTTCCATAGTAGTATAGGCATTTAAGTCGCCACCAACATTTTCCATTCTTGCCAGAACATGAAATGCTTTACGTGTTTTGGTGCCTTTAAAAACCATATGTTCAATAAAGTGGGCAACGCCCCACTCCTTTTCAAGTTCGTCTCTACTACCCGACTTTATAATCACACCCAAATGTGCCACCTGACCGGGAACCTGTCGGTGCACAATGCGAATGCCGTTTGCTAATGTATGATATTGATATCCTTTATTCAAAGCTAAAATTTTGAAGTGCAAAATTAGTAAAATTTTCAAAGCAAAAGAATTATCTTTAGCTAAGTAGCCAGCCGAGTTGCCAACGCACGTCCTCCATTAAACGACATACCACAACAAAAAAACAAATTATGAGTATATTAAATGATAAAAAACTCAAAATTATTCATTGTTCATTGTTCATTATTCATTGTTCATTATTTTCCTTCTAAATACCCAAACCTTCTTAGCACATGGGGATTATTTCGCCAATTGGGAATAACTTTCACTCTTAATTCCAAGAAAACTTTTTTTTCTACAAAGGCTTCAATATCTTTTCGAGACTCGATACCAACTTTTTTAATGGAGCTACCTTTATTACCAATAATAATATTTTTCTGCGATTCTTTTTCTGTAAAGATATATGCAAAAATTCTAATTATATCTTCTTCTTCTTTATATTGGTCAACGGCAACTTCTACTGCATAAGGAATCTCTTTTTGATAATTCAGAAGGATTTTCTCTCGAATTATTTCTGAAACAAAAAAACGCATGGACTTGTCAGTGAGTTCGTCTTTATCAAAATATGGGGGACTTAATGGAAGTTTCTCTACAATTTTTTTATTTAGTCCCTCTAAATCGAAGCCATAAAGTGCCGATATGGGAAAAATTTCACCATTTTCAAAAATGCCTTCCCACTCCTTTTGATATTCTGCCAAAGTTTCGGCGTTGGCTCTATCTATCTTATTTATCAATAAAATTACAGGTATTCCCGATTTGTTTATTTTTTCAATCACTTCATTTTCACGTTCTCTTTCGCCAAATTCTACAATATATAAAAAGAGATCGGCGTCCTTCAACGAACTTTCCACAAAACCCATCAGTGATTCATGCATTTTATACGAAGGACTTAAAATTCCAGGTGTATCACTATATACAATTTGATATTTTTCGTCATTCACTATTCCCATTATTCTATGGCGAGTTGTTTGTGCCTTAGAAGTTATTATAGATAATTTTTCGCCTACTAATTCGTTCAAAAGTGTTGATTTTCCGACATTTGGCTTACCAACTATGCTTACAAATCCTGCTCTATGTGACATTTTTAATGTTAAATAATTTAAAACTCTTGTTTATGTGGCAAAGATAGTGTAATTTTGCATCATCGTTCTGGAAATAAGAAATATTTAAGATATATTGCGGGGTGGAGCAGTGGCAGCTCGTCGGGCTCATAACCCGAAGGTCGTAGGTTCGAATCCTGCCCCCGCTACTAAAAAAAGCCTTACAAATGTAAGGCTTTTTTATTTTTCAGAAATTTCATTTATCAATTTTTCCACACTCTTCCAAAGCTGATTTGCTGTAACATCCCACGAAAACTTATCTTTACGTATATTGGCTTTTTCAATCAAATTATTTCTAAAATCCTCATCCGAACTTACTTGCTCCATAGCATCAGCTATTTCATCAACCGAAAATGGATCAACCAATATTGCTGCATCGCCAGCCACCTCTGGCATAGAGGTTACATTGGAAGTGATAACGGCTGTGCCACAAGCAAAAGCTTCCAAAATTGGAATTCCGAAACCTTCAAAATAAGAGACATAAACTAATGCTAACGAAGAAGCCATAAGCTGGCATAGTTCTTCGGCAGAGCGTCTGCCTAAAAATATTACTTCATCTTTAAACTTCATGTTTTCATAAACATTGGCAATGGACTTGGTCCACCACTTCTTCTCTCCTACAATTACAAATTTCACATCACTCTGTTTCTCAGACTTAAATTTATCGAAGGCAAGGAACATATTTGTGAGATTTTTTCTTGGGTGCAAGGCTCCAACAAAAAGAAAAAACGGTTTGGAATCCGAAAATCTTGTTCTAATTTTCACTTTTTCAGACTCATCTATGGTTGAAAATTTATTGTTCATGCCATTTAGAGTAACATCAATTTTTTCCAAAGGCACATTGTACTGTTTAGAGATATCCCTTTTGGAATACTCTGATACAGTGGCTATTCTTCGGGCTTTATGAGCAAATCGAGGAAAGAAATATTGATAATATTTTCTATCTACCCAAGGTAAATCTTTGGGATAATGCTCAAAATTCAAATCGTGGATAACAGCCAAAGAGGGTGTTTTTGTTCTGAGTGATAGATAGCCATCGGGCGAAAGAAAAATGTCAATTTTATTCTTACGTAAAAAACGATTCACCGAAATATCAAACCACATCATGAACAAAATAGGATGACGTGCCTGCGGCGAAAGCACTACGGGAGTTACATTTTCTTCAAAAACAAAAGAGCTGTCGTAGGGTCTATCAAATAGAAAATAAAAGCTGTGTTCGGGGTGTGCTTTCACAATTCTTCTTAAGGTTTCGAAAGTGTACCAACCAATCCCTTCAAGACGATTTTTGAGCAACAAACGAGTATTGACCGCAATTTTCATAAATTATACATTATTAATAAGCAAAAAGCCTTTTCCACTTGATTTTTTAACTAAATTTGCCAACAAAGATGAATTTGTAATGAAATCAGAAATAAATAGAACTTCGTGTGCCAAAAAAACACCACATAACTCTTTATATGTCAACCTATTACACATATTCAATGCTTTTAAATTTCAGAAAAAAGAAAAAGATTTCTTTTGCTTCATAAAACTTTTTCCCAAAGATAAAGATATTTTGGATATTGGAGCAAATATTGCCACTCATGGTGGCGAATTATGGCAAATCTCTTTTTTGCGGAATTTCTTTTTTACTACCAAAACTCAAACATTTTAAATGAAAAAGAAATTTCTAACTAACTTAATCCTGATACTATCTTTGAATTTGCTCATTAAACCATTTTGGATTTTGGGCATAGACAGAGTGGTTCAGAACATTGTAGGAGCCGAAGAATATGGCTTTTATTATGCTGTTTTAAACCTCTCTTTTATCTTTAATATTTTTCTAGATTTTGGTCTTACTAATTTCAACAATCGAAATATTGCACAAAATCACCATCTTCTGAATAAATATTTTTCGGGTATATTGGCCATGAAAATTATGCTCGGGATTTTATATGCCATTATTACGCTTGCCATAGGTTTTATAATAGGCTATGACGCCCATCAGATGAAGATTTTATATATTTTAATTTTCAATCAAGTTCTTATCTCCTTTGTACTCTATTTGCGTTCAAACTTATCTGGATTACATCTTTTTAAAACCGATAGCCTCATCTCTGTTTTAGACAGATTTTTGATGATAATATTCTGTGCTATAATGATTTGGGGAGGGTTTTCAAATTTCCAAATTGATATTAAATGGTTTGTTTATGCCCAAACTTTGGCTTATTTCATCACTGCAGCTGTTGCTTTTGTAATTGTTGTTAGCAAAGCATCTTTTTCGAGATTATATTGGAATCCTAAGTTTTACATTGTTGTTTTTCGTCAAAGCATACCTTTTGCTATTTTGGTTCTGCTGATGTCGTTCTACAATCGCATAGATAGCGTTATGATTGAGAGATTGTTGCCTGGCACAACTGGAGCATATCAGTCGGGGATTTATGCCTCTGCATATCGTCTTTTGGATGCCTCAAATATGATAGCTTATTTGTTTTCAGTACTGCTTTTGCCCATTTTTGCAAGAATGATAAAACAGAAGGAATATGTGGGTGAAATTGTGAAATTATCTATCTCTCTTTTAATAATTCCGGCGGCAATTGTTGCGGTAGCTTGTTTGGCTTATAGAGTTGAGCTGATGCAACTTATGTATCCAATTCACCATAGCGAAAGTATAATTGAATATCAAGCTCGTTTGGCACAATCATCTACAATTTTTGGAATCTTGATGCTCTGTTTTGTTGCAATTTCGTCAACTTATATTTTTGGCTCTTTGCTTACCGCCAATGGAAATTTAAAACAATTGAATACCATTGCTGCATCGGGAATGGCTTTAAACATATTGGTAAATCTTGTTGTAATACCCAAATTCTTAGCTGTGGGAGCAGCATATACAAGCTTGATTACACAAACAACAACTGCTGCATTGCAAATTGGACTTGCAATTTATATTTTCAAATTCAACTTTAATAAAAAGTACTTTTTAAAATTTATTATTTTTGGATTTATTGCCGTAGCTTTTGTCTATTTGACTAAAAATTTTGTCGAAAACTGGCTAATAGGAATATCCATTTTTGTGGTAAGCTCCATATTTATAGCTGTGATTTTCAGATTGATAAATATTCGCGAAATGTTTAAAATTTTCACCTTAGAAGAATAGGAAAATGGTGATAGAGATAAAACGTATTTACGACGAATTTTTGGTGCAAGATGGCTACAGAATGTTAGTGGACAGGCTATGGCCAAGAGGCATAAGCAAAGAGCGTGCATCGTTAGACGAATGGAATAAAAACATCGCTCCAAGCACAGAACTGCGAAAATGGTTTGGACATAAACCCGAACATTTCCAAGAATTTGCAATGCTGTACAAAGAGGAGTTGAAAAATAATTTTAAAGAGGTAAAACGACTACAAGAGATAGCCTCAATAGGCAAGTTAAGCCTGATTTATGCTGCCCGCGACCCACAAATTAATCATGCAATTATTTTGAGAGATTTCGTTTTAGAAAATTTATAGTGCTACAACTCCCCTTCCCAAACAACTTTTATCCTAGTTTTTTCTTCTTCATTAAAAATTGTGATTAAATATCTGTTCCCCTCCAAAAGGTCGATGGTGGCTTGTTTTAGAACTTGATATTGGGAAATAGTGTTTTCAAACAAAAAACCTTCGTCTTGGGATATTTTGTTTAAAAGTTTTTTTCTTGTCTTAGTATCAATATTGTCTGTCCAATAGCCTCGTGGGCGGCTTGCAAAATTGGAATAATAATCCTCTCGTAGAGTGTTATTGGCATCTATATTTTGGGTTAACAAAAAGCTATTCAAATATCGAAATAAATCTTCCAATTGATAAGCTCTGTTGGGGAATTTATTCTCTTTGTAAAACTCTCCAAAAAGCTCGAAAAATTGAAAATATTTTCCTGAAAATTCATTGTCAAAAATATAATTCATGGTCTGAGAAAACCTACCACTATTCCAGAATTTATCCAAAATAAACTCCGCATCTCTAATTCTATTCAATTCGTTTTCAGAGATAAAATCATTGCTAACCACTTCATATGGTGCAGTTTCAGAAAATATATAATTATATTTTTCCGAATTTCTTCTCAAAGCCGTTCCTCTAAGCATTTTCAAAAACCCCAATTGCAGTTCTTTGGCACGAAGTTGAAAAACATCGTCAAAAGACTTCACAAATCTATCGTAATTTTCAAACGGCAATCCAGCTATTAAATCCAAGTGTAAATCCACTTTTCCTCCCTGCATTAACAAACGAATATTTTCAGAAAGTTTTTCAAAATCTTGCTTCCGATTTACTGCCAAATTTGTTGGTTCGTGGGTTGACTGTATTCCAATTTCAAATCTAAAGAAATTATGAGGCAATTTTTCATTTAAAAACTCTATGGTAGAGCTATCCAAAATATCGGCATAAATCTCAAATTGACAACTCAAATTTTCTCTATAATTTTTCAATAATATCTCATAAATAGATAAAGTGTGTTTTTTGCGAATATTGAAGGTTCTGTCTAAAAATTTAATGCGTTTTGCATCAGAATTAATTAAATAAATTAAATTTTCCTCAATAAAATTCATTTCAAAATATCGCACACCCAATTCTAAAGAGGATAAGCAATACGCACAGCTATATGGGCAACCGCGGGAGGTTTCGAAATAAATCATACGATGATTTAGGTCTGCCCTATCTTCATCTAATTGATATGGCGAGGATAGTTTGATTAGCTCTTCCAAATCTGCTTGAGCAACTATATTTGAAATGTTTTTACGAGTCGAAACTGACTCAATATTAACCACTTCCCAATTTTGAATAGCTTGCAAAAGCTTGCCCAAAACAAATTCTCCTTCGCCACTTACAACAAAATCAACTTTCCAGTTTTCTAAGAAAAAATCAGGTTCATAACTAACCTCTGGACCACCTAGAATAATTTTCAGATTGGGTAATTCCTCTTTCAAAATTTGCACTAAAAGCTTTGTCTGTTCGACGTTCCAGATATAAACACCTATGCCCAAAACATCAATTTCCAACGATTTTATATCGGATACAATTTTTTCTAAATTTTCCTTTATGGTATATTCTCTAAACGATATATCAAATTTATCTTTGTTTGCCACATAAAGCCATCGTAGTGCCAAAGAGGTATGAATATATTTGGCATTAAGAGTTATAAGTAAGGTCTTTATTTTATTCTTTTTAGTCATATTAGCTGTAAAGATAGTGAAGAATTTATATTCTGTGTATAAACGTTAAAAAAACATCATTTTCAAACCTTATTTTGTGTTTTATGTTTTATTATAAAACAGATTATATTATGAAAACAAAAACAATAGAAAGAATAATCTCTCCACAAAAATATCATTGGGTTGGAGATGGATTTAGGGTAAATAACTTTTTCCCCAGCAATTATGGCATTAGCATGGAACGTATGAGTCCATTTATTTTGCTTGACTATGCTTCTAAGCACGAATTTCCTCCCAGCGAAACCCCCAAAGGTGTGGGCGTTCACCCCCATCGCGGTTTTGAAACCGTAACCATTGCTTACAAAGGTAAAGTGGAACACCACGACAGTACGGGTTCAGGTGGAATTATTGGCGAGGGCGATGTGCAGTGGATGACGGCTGCAGGTGGAATTTTGCACAAAGAGTATCACGAACGTGAATGGAGCAAAAAGGGTGGTGTATTTCAGATGGTGCAACTATGGGTAAATTTACCTGCAAAATATAAAATGAGTGAGCCAAAATATCAGCCTGTGGACAATGAAAATATGGGTAAACACAATTTGGAAAATGGTGCTGGTTTGGTGGAAGTTATTGCTGGTGAATATAAAGGAACAAAGGGAGGTGCATCAACCTTTTCGCCTGTTTATCTCTACAATGCAAAATTGGAAAAAGATGGAGAAGCTGTTTTCGATTTTCCTGCAAACTACAACACTGCCCTATTGGTTATTGAAGGCGAAGTTATTATAATTAATAAAGAGACGGCACCTACCGATAACTTTGTATTGATGGGTAATGAGGGTGAGGAAATCAGCATTAAAGCCAATGAAAAATCCATAGTTCTGATTATGAGTGGCGAGCCACTAAATGAGCCCATTGCACCCTACGGACCATTTGTAATGAATACACAGGAAGAGCTTATACAAGCCTTTGAAGACTTTAATAATGGACTATTTGGAGAGTTGGAAGATTAGTTTTTTGAAAAATATTTCAAACTACTCTTTACGAAACTTCTCTTTCCCGGGGAAGTAAAACTTTTTGCGGGCAATTTCTTCGGGAAAAACAAAATATTCAACAAAGGCTTTTGATTTCACTCTACCATCAACATCTTCTATCCAAACTTCAACATGGGCAATATTTTTCGTCATTTCGATAAGTTTTGCCTTGATGGTTAATTCGCCATGACTTATATAAACCGATTCCAAATAATGTACATCCATTTTTCGGGTAACGCCAGCAGAGCCAATTTTAATTGGCAAAATCCAATTTCCTACTTCGTCTAAAATTGTAGCTTGTATTCCGCCGTGCAAAACATTATGATAGCCTTCGTAGTCGGGTGTTGGAATCCATTTTGCCAAAACTCCTTCATCTGTTTCAAAGAAATCTAATTTTAATCCAATAGGATTTGTTTGCGAACAACCAAAACAGTTGTATCCTTCTATTTCGCGATAAGGATTGTATATCTTTTTCATTTTTTAAATTTTATAATCGTTCCAAATGAATGATTCGCCTGCCTCAAATCCTTTTTCAGTTTTCGACAAACGGACACATTCGTGGTGATAATCATGTCCAAACATCAAAATATATTCATTTTTGTACGCTTCTTCCAAAAATTCAAATTTATCGTTGAGTGTCTCCATAGGATGAATATCCTGACTGGCTATCCACGCTGGCGAAAGATTTAATTTTGTGGGAATAAAATCGGCTAAATATGCCAATTTACCTTTTTCGGTATTGATAATCAAGAAGATATGTCCAAGAGTATGACCATCTGAAAGTCTAATTTCAAT
>JAAYKF010000118.1 GCA_012522535.1 Bacteroidales bacterium | reverse complement strand
TGCTCGTCTGCATAAAGAAGTACCTCTTCTTTATCCTTCTGGTTCCATCTTTTTCTATGTAAATTCATAACACAAATATAAAAATTATCACTTAAATTTGTGTCCAAGAATTAATCACGCTATTACCTTATTGTATAGTAATTTAAAGAGTTAACATGTCTATCGGATAGGTACTTATTCAATACTTTTTTCTGATTTTCAGTGGATAATCCGCTCAATCCATTTGGAAATAATTGGCAATCAATTGCTGACAGCTTATTGTTTGTTGTTTTTTTCTTGAAAACTACAAGGTTGTTTTTATATATAACCTCTCCGCTCTTTATATTTGAAACATGGATATAATAATCAGACTTGTTTCCAGATATAAAGCCAAATCCTTTAGTCTTATCAAACCATTTCACAGTGCCTAAAAGATATTCGTCATTAATTGTATTATTATCAAATGTATTATTATCGCTTTTTTTTATGAATTTTATATTGTAAGCTTGAATTTGGTTTTTTTTTCTTTGCGAAGGTTCAATTTGAAATTCAACCTCATCCCATATTTGAGGAACATATTTATTCAATGCTTCTTTATGAAAGAATGTCCGACCTAATTCTGACGATATAAAGCCGAAAGTTCCGTTATAACTATGAATACTACCTATATATTTTTTGTTCATTTTGTTAAAATATTTGTTTTTAAGCAAAGAATTAGATTCTGCTTTCAAATATACAAAAAAAGTTTACGTAAATGGTCAATGTTTTTTCGCTTTTTCGATTGTTAAAAAAAATAGGTTGTCTTTAATTTGCTAATATCTATATCTGTATTGATTTATTGTAGAGGTACTATCTCTACTTTATCATTATCAAAAGTAGCTGTGTATAAAGTGACATTTTTAAACTTTGTTGCTAAAGTAATTATTTCATTTTTTGATTCTCCTGGCATATTTTCTCCAATTATTATATGAGAGAACATTTCAGAAGGTACTGATAATTGCCTACTATTAATGCCTAATTTAGTTAGTCTATATTCTTTTTCATACTCATATTTTTTTAGTTTAGAGTAAACTTGAAGGAAATACCCACGTTCTATACTATACGTAAATTTTATTATAGGTAATTCGTCATAGTATGACACTTCCATGCCACTTCCAAAAGCATTTGGTAGTTCATTTAGCATTAGAGTTGTATTAAATCCAATACAAAATCCTTTTCCACAGTTAGAGTAATTATTCCACATATCAATATTGTTACTTTTTGCTGTCAAACTCAAAACACCAACATTGTTATTAAACTTCTTAAAGAACTCATCATCTGTTGACTTCAAATGTTCTTTGTTTCTAAGCAATCCTTTTTTGCACCATTCACGTGCATACTGTCTACGCTGATTCCTTGTATAATTCGGGTGTGATTTTTTTGAGCTTTTGTAATATATGTCATATATTTCGTTATCAGACAATAAATCATATCTTATTGGCACTCTGCAATCCAATTCATCTTCAAAATGAGATGGTGGGGCAAAATAAATTTCATTGTGTGTTAATATTCTTTTGTGGTACTCATCTTCCCAATCTCTATACTTATATAAAATCGGTGGTATTCCAGCGTTTTCTGGTCTTCCTTTTAGTTTTTTAAAGTGATTATTCTCCATTGATGAAATTTAGTTTAATAACTTGTGATTTTAGTTGCTCTTTTCATTAGTTTTATATACAATTCAAAAAGCAATGACAACATCTTATTGACAGTACAAATATAACAAACTTCCCTTTCAATAAAAATTATTTCTATCCAAATAAATAAACTGAATTTATAAAAAAAACTTTATGTTTTAAAGACAAATTAATATCTCCCTCATTTGTCTACCTTTCTATGCCCACTACGCTTTGCTCCGTTACCCAAGATGACAAATGCTGGGAATTTCAAAAATTGATTCATACATCGCTAAAAAATGCACATTCATCGCAAAAATCTTCCCTAAGGGATGACAAAAAAAATATCAACTATTAATAAATACAAATTGATAGAAAATGGGTAGCGATTTGTGGCGTGGTCTAAATAGTTGTTCCTTAAAAACGGCATATTTATTTGATTATCAATAATTTAACACATAAAAAGTTTTGATTTTAACTCAATAATTTTATCAGTAGGGTTTATATTTCCCAAGGAAAATACTGTTTATAAGCCACATTTGAGTTCTTGTTTAGGCAAACAATCTTACCTTCTTTATTATAATGTTTTTTGAAATTTTCCAAAGCCGTTAGCCTTTTGCCACTGTACGAAAGTTTGATCTCATACGGGTTTCCATCTATAATAAAATCAATTTCCTTTTGGTCTTGTGTTCTGTAAAAGTTTAGTTTATCTGCCTTGTAAGCATTATTTATATATGAGAAAAATGAGTTTTCAAACAGACTGCCGTTTTTATCAAATGAGTTGATTATAATGTTTTGCAAACCAGTGTCGATAAAATAGAGTTTGGGCATTTTTTTCAACTCATTTCTAATATTGCTATAATATGGCGTAATCAGCTTTATTACAAAGGTATTTTCCAATAAAAGTAACCAATCATTAACTGTATTTATGGCAACTCCAATAGTTCTGGATAATTCGCTGATATTTAGTAAGTTACCGCTTTGACTTGCAAGAAATTTTACAAATTTATTGAATTTTTCAACTTCCCGAATCTTACCAATATCTTTTATATCTTTTTGAATATAGGTATTGTAAATTTGATTTAGGTATGTCTTTTTTATCTCAATATTTTTCGCCAATACTACTTTAGGATAGGCTCCAAAGAGCATAAATTCCTCATAAAAGAATTTTATTTCCTTGTTAATTAACTCAATATCAGTGTTTTTACCTGTGAGTATAGCTAAATTCTCTTTGTTTTTAAAAACTAAAAACTCATAAAAACTAAGTGGAAAAATTTCAAATTTCAATATTCTTCCCACCAAACTATCCATCAATTTATTTCTAATTTCGAGAGTTGATGAACCTGAAACAATTAGTTTTATGTTGGGATAATTGTCGTAAATATATTTTAGAATATTTGTGGGATTATTCAGATATTGTACTTCATCAATAAATATAGTAATCTTTTTGTCCTTATGCCAAGCGTAGTATGATTTTAGGTAGTTTATAAATAGCTCAGGACCTTGATTTATAAGTTTTAAATAATCAGGATTTTCCAAATCAAAGAATGCGGAATCTGTTTCAATATATTTTTCCTGAATTATTTTCATCAAAGTAGTTTTTCCCACTTGACGAGCTCCATAAAATAACAAAATATCATTTGTTTTTATAAATGGAGCAATTTTATCTAAGACCTGCCTGTGTATCATAATTTTGATTTTAAAGCACAAATATAATAAATTTATCACTATACTAATCAAAAAACCTAATAATTTTATTAGTACACTATTGAAAATATCCAATAATTCTATCAGTAGAGTTGCTCAAAAACTCAATAATTTTATCAGTAGGATTTTTTAAATAACTAAAATAAGCCCTGTAAAACGGTATTAATACACAAATATTTCACCTTCCACCCTCCGAGCAAAGCTACAATGTTGATAATGAAAATATTAACTAAGAACTAAAAACTAAAAACTCAAAATTCACAATTTTCCACTTTATGAACTTTCCCCTTTATCCTCAAAACTCACAATTAACCATTAATCATTTCTCACTCATCTTTATTCTGTTAAAAGTTTTTATGCTTCCAAATTTTTCCTAATTTTGTAAAATAATCATTTATAAAAGGAATTGAAAAAAGTTTTATATATCTCTTATGACGGCATGACGGATCCTTTGGGGCAATCGCAGGTGTTGCCATATCTTGTTGGATTGAGCAAAAAGGGCTACAGTTTTGTATTGCTATCTTTTGAAAAATCTCAAAGATTTGAGCAATTTCGTCATCAAATATCCGAAATTTGTGAACAGGCAAATATAGAGTGGCAACCCGTGTCATACACTAAAAAGCCGCCAGTTTTGTCCACATTGTGGGATGTGCGTAGAATGAAGAAAAAGGCAAAACAGCTTCACAAAATCCATAAATTTGATTTGCTGCATTGTCGTAGTCATGTGGCCACTTTAGCAGGGAAATATTTGAACCAAAAATTTAATTTACCCTATATTTTCGATATGCGAGGTTTCTACGCCGACGAAAGAGTTGACGGTGGTTTGTGGAATTTGAAGAATCCACTTTTTAGAATGATATATAGATATTTTAAAAACAAGGAGAGCTATTTCTTGAAAAATGCCACTTACACAATTTCGCTGACCAAAGCTGGAAAAGAGATAATTGAAGAGGGTTTTAATGAAAAAATTGCACCCATAGAGGTAATTCCGTGCTGTGCCGATTTGAATCATTTTGATTATAAAAATATTGATGAAAAGCAGAAAAATAAGTTAAAAACTGAGCTTGGTATTTTGGCAGAAAATAGGGTGGTAACATACATTGGTTCGCTGGGTACATGGTATTTGACGGACGAAATAGTGAAAGCTTTCGCCAAGTTCCGTGATGCTCAAAAAGTGGATAAATTTTTGGTTGTTTCTGGCGATGATTTGGAGATTTTAAAACCAGCTATGGCTAAATATAAAGTCTCGGAAGATGAAGTAATTATCCGTTCTTCGCCACGCAAAATGGTACCTTTGTATATCTCTTTAAGCGATTTTTCTATCTTTTTTATAAAGCCAGTTTTCTCTAAAAAGGCATCATCTCCAACAAAATTCGCCGAACTTTTGGGAATGGGAGTGCCGGTGCTTTGCAATGCCGATGTAGGCGATATGGATAGCTTTTTTCATGACTATAATTTAGGGCATATTATGCCAGATTTCGAAGAAAAGAGCTTCGAGAATGCAGTTTTAGAATATGAAAATATGATGGCGATTTCCAAAGAAACTTTGAGAGAAGTGGCTGAAAATTTATTCTCACTCACAAAAGGTGTAGAACTTTATAGTAGAGTTTATAAATCGATATTGAAGTGAAGATATTAGCCTTGATGCAACATAGACCAGATAGGTCGCCGGGACAAAGATTTAGATTTGAGCATTATATGGAATATTTGCAAGAGCAGGGTTGGGAGATTTGTTTCTCGAATTTGCTCAACGGAAAAGATGACAAATATTTCTATTCCAAAGCTAATTATTTCCGTAAAGCTTTTATAGCCTTAAAATCACTTTTTGTAAGATGGAAAGATTTGCGTAGAGCAAAAAACTTCGATATTGTTTTTGTTTATCGCGAAGCTTATATGCTTGGCACAACCTATTTTGAAAGGAAGATTGCCAAAAAAGGCATCCCTTTGGTTTTTGATTTCGATGATTCTATTTGGCTCAACGATACCAGCGAAGGAAATAAGAATTTGGCATGGCTCAAAAAGCCAGAAAAGACGGCAGAAATCTGTAAAGTCGCCACTATGGTGATGGTCGGAAATGAGTATTTGGCAAATTATGCACGACAATTTTCAAAGAATGTGGTAGTTGTTCCCACAACCATTGATACTAATTATCACAAAAAAGAAAATATTGCAAAACAGTCCGAAACTATCTGCATTGGCTGGACTGGCACCACAACCACCATGAAGCATTTTGAACTAATAATGCCCGTTTTTGTTAAACTCAAAGAGCGTTTTGGCGATAAAATTTCATACAGAGTTATCACAAACCGCATTGTGGAGGGCTATCCCGTTGATGTGGAGATGCTTATTTGGAACAAAAATCGTGAAATTGAAGATTTGCAATATTTTGATATTGGCATAATGCCACTTCCGGATGACGAATGGAGCAAAGGTAAATGTGGCTTCAAAGGCTTGCAATGTATGGCATTATCGATGCCCGTGGTGATGTCGCCAGTGGGTGTAAATGTGGATATTGTTGAAGATGGTAAAAATGGCTATTTGGCAGAAACTGAAGAAGAGTGGTTGGAAAAATTAAGTATATTAATTGAGTCGGAGAATTTGAGAATTGAAATTGGTAAAAAAGCTCGAAAAAGTATAGAGGAAGAGTACTCGGTTGAAGTTTGGAAAATAAGGTTTGATGAGCTTTTGAAAACATTATTGAGCAAAAATAGGAATGAAAAATAGTGATGAAAAATATATAGAACGTTGCTTTAGTTTGGCAAATTTAGCTTTGGGCGATACCGACCCCAATCCTTTGGTAGGTGCTGTAATTGTGCACGATGGGAAAATTATTGGCGAAGGATATCACAAAAGAAGTGGTGAGGCACATGCCGAAGTGAATGCCGTAAATTCTGTAAAAGATAAATCAATGCTTCCTAAGTCAACAATTTATGTCAATTTAGAGCCATGTTCACATTTTGGAAAAACTCCGCCGTGTTCAAATTTAATTATAGATTCAGGAATTAAAAGAGTTGTCGTAAGCAATTTAGACCCCAATCCGAAAGTTGCAGGAAAAGGTATTGAAATGATGCGTAATGCAGGCATAGAAGTTGAGACCGGAGTTTTGAAAGAAAAGGGAGAGGAGTTGAACAGAAGATTTTTTACTTTTCACAATAAAAAACGACCATACATTATTCTAAAATGGGCAAAGACTTTGGATGGTTTTATGGACGTTAAACGAACACATGAAAATGAGAAAAAATCGTACTGGATTAGTAATCAAGAGCTTAAAACACGTGTTCATCAGTGGCGTTCAGAGGAAACAGCAATCATGGTGGGAGCAAATACTGCCATAAATGATAATCCAAAACTCAACGTTAGAGAATGGCAAGGAGCTGACCCACTGCGAATTGCACTTGCCATAGGAAAGGAATTACCCGGAAATTTGAATCTTTTTGATGGAAGTCAAAAAACAATCCTTTTTACCGACAATAAATATTTATATAAAGATTTGCCAATAGAGATTTTTGAACTTAAGGAAGAAGATTTTTCTTTAGAACTTCTTCTAAACGTACTTTATGAAAAATCTGTACAATCGCTAATTGTTGAGGGCGGAAAAGAACTTTTATCTTCTTTTATAAAATCCGATTTATGGGACGAAGCCAGAGTACTCACCGGAAATAAATATTTCATCGAAGGTCTAAAAGCTCCTTTGATTGACGTAAATCCTCATAGAACAGAAAGTTTTTCTAAAGATAAAATCGACTACTATTTCAATAATACTAAATTCGAAAAGTAATGACACTTCTTATAATTGCAATATTTCTTTACACTCTCATATTCATTGTAATGAAGTTATTTGAGAGATATGAAGTTGACAATTTCTCAGCCATAAGTATTAATTATCTCGTGGCAGCTGTTTCTGGAATTTTAATTTTCAATAGAGTTTTAGATTTCAATTACGAAGCTGGAATGTGGGTTATTGCTGTTATAGTTGGGGTAATTTTCTACGGAGTTTTTCATCTTTTTGCCATCTGCTCACAAAAAATCAGTATCACGATGACTGCCATGGCAAGTAAAATGTCGGTGGTAATTCCCATAATTGTTACTCTCTTTTTATTCAACGAAAGTATCACAATATTAAAGATTGTAGGAATAATCGTTATTATAATTTCGCTCTATTTGATGCTAAAACCCGACAAACAAAATCCCATAAAACGAAGTTTATTACTAATCCCCATTTCCATCTTTATTTTTACAGGAATTTCCGATACACTTTTCAAGGTAACGCAGGTCAGTTATAATATTAATGATGCCATAATGTCGGCACAATTTGTAAGTTTGGTTTTTGCATTGTCATTTATTTCGGCTGTTGTAACGGCTCCTTTTTTCAAAGTTAAGCCCAAACTCTTCTTTCAGAAAAAGAATATAATTGCAGGCTTGGTGCTTGGACTTATCAATTTTTTGGCAGTTTTCTTTTTCACCTATTCTATGATAGATTTCGAAGGAAGTCTGTTTTTTCCTATCTTCAATGCTTCTGTGGTGGGGCTAACGGCAATTTCTGGAATGTTGCTATTTAAAGAGAAAATGAGCAAAATAAATATTTTTGGACTTATTTTAGCTATATTTGCAATAGTGCTCATAAACCTATAATTGATGTTTGACGAAAGTTATAATACTATTTTAAAAGCATCCGAGGGCTCGTTTCGTGATAAAGGTAGCAAGTTTATTGCCTATCTTTTTCCGGTTACTACCGAGGATGAAGTAAAGGAAATTTTACAAGATTATAAAAAGAAATATTACGATGCTCGACACCACTGCTACGCATATCGATTAGGCTGGAACAAAGATGCTTATAGAATAAATGATGATGGCGAACCCTCTGGAACAGCAGGAAAACCAATTTATGGACAAATTCTTTCCAACGATTTGACCAATGTTTTAATTTTAGTTGTCAGATATTTTGGAGGTGTAAAATTGGGTGTTTCGGGGCTAATTCAAGCCTATAAAGCAGCTGCAGCCGATGCCATCGAAAATAATAAAATTGTAGTAACACCCATTCGACATTTGTTGAAAATTGAATTTGGATACCCACATATGAATCAGGTGATGTCGCTATTGAAAGTAGATGAAGTGAAAATCCAAAAAAGCGACTATACAAACGATGGCGTGATAATCGAGCTTACAGTTGAAAAGAAAATTGTTGCAAATCTTGAAAAGCAACTTCTTGATTTAGAAGGACTTAGTTTGAAATTGCTTGATATATTTTAAAATATATTAAGCTAAGTTTTATCCTAAAATTTAATCTTCGTGATTTTGCTTTATATTTCAATTATTTCATCTAATTTTGTTTCAAATAATTACAAATGAAAAATATATTTTACTTCATAATAATCTCGCTCCTGATTTTCTCATGCACGGTTCATCAGCCACAGCTTGATAGTAGCGGCATGCGGAGCTTATACATACATCCAAGTTCTGGACATAAACCCGATAGTGCAATTGAATCATACATTAATATATATAAGGAGGCAATTGAAAAAGAGATGAGCAAAGTTTTGACATATTCGGAATTTGCCATTGAAAAGTCGAAGCCAGATGGAGGTCTAAATCAGTTAGTTGCCGATATGGTGCTGAATTGGTGTGAAAAACAAGATTTTGGTGAAGAGGGATTAGAGGCCGATTTTTGCTTGTTGAATCACGGTGGAGTTCGCAAAGCACTGCCCAAGGGTGAAATTCGTGTAGAAAATATTTTTGAGCTAATGCCTTTCGAAAACGAAATAGTGATAGTTCAACTTTCGGGTGAAAAAGTGGAGGAGAAGTTCCAGTTTTTGGCACAAAATAATGATGGACACCCAATTTCCAATGCAAGTTTTGAAATTATAAATGGAAAAGTTGAAAATATTAAAATTAATAATAGTGCATTGGATAAATCAAAATCATATAATGTGGCAAGTATCGACTATTTGATGTTTGGAAACGATGGAATGACATTTTTTGTTGACAATCAAAAACTTTTTAAAACTGGTGTACTTTTAAGGGATGCTTATATTGAAGAAATTCCAAATATGAAATTAGATTTATACTATCCCAAAAATTTTAAAAATAGAATTATTGTAAAATGACAAAAAATATAATATTACGATTTTCAATTTCTTTGATAATTATTTTTTCTTATCAATTTAATTTTGCTCAAAAAGCCACTAAGGTAGATACTGTCTATTTTTTGCAAACAAATGATACTCATAGCCGTATTGAAGCTTTTTCGGAAAATGAAAAGCGAAATCCCGGTGCAGCAGGCTACGCCATGCGTTCAGCTTTTATAAAATTTTACAAAGAAAAGCACTCCAATTTGTTAATTTTCGACTCTGGGGATTTCCTTCAAGGTACTCCATATTTTAACTTTTTCAAAGGAGAATTGGAGGTTGAGTTGATGAATCGACTTGGTTATCATGCAGTTACACTGGGTAATCACGAATTTGACAATGGGGTAGATGAGCTTGCCAGAATTTTGAAACATGCCAAATTTAAGGTTATAAGTTCAAATTATGATGTTTCAAAAACTGCATTGCGGAAAATAGTTAAGCCATATCATATTTTCAATTTGAATGGTATTCGCATTGGTGTTATTGGATTAGGTGTAGATCCCGAAGGATTAATATCTCCCAATAATTTTAAAGATGTAGTGTATAAAGACCCCATTGAGATGGGTAATTATTGGGCTGACTATTTGAAAGAAAAGCGTAAAGTAGCCATGGTGGTCTGTTTATCGCATTTGGGTTTTTATGTTGATGAAGAAAAAATTTCAGATGCTACGTTGGCAGCCAGTAGTAAAAATATTGATATTATCATGGGAGGTCATTCGCATGTACTTATTGACGTTCCTCTATATGTTAATGATAAAAATAATAATGAAGTTTTAATTACTCAAAATGCAAGTACTGGCTCTCATATGTCGCTGATTTATAGTGTTCTCAAATGAGACTGCTCGCAAAGGCTGATTGTTCTATATACAAACTTTTTTAAAAGTCAAGGGTAAAACCATTTTTTAATTTACTTTTTTTTGTTTATCTTTGTTACGCAATTGAGCAAACGCCATTTGCAACTTAGTTAATCACATTTTATTATCTTAATAATCAATAGGAAGCATATATAATGAAAGGAAATATGGTATTGAATCACGTAGAAGTTTGGGAAAGATGTTTAGAAACCATAAAAGATAATTTGCCAAATCGGAGTTACAAAACTTGGTTTGAGCCACTTATTCCGCTCAAGTTAGAAAGCAATGTGTTAACGATTCAAGTTCCTACTCACTTTTTTTATGAATTTATTGAAGAGAACTATATCAACTTACTGAAGAAAACTATTCACAAAGAACTTGGTGCAAAAGGTAAATTAGAATATAGTATAAAAATGGATAATAATTCAGAGTCAGCTATGAATTCTTCCATTTTGTTGCCTACTACAAATAAGAATGCGACAAAAAATCCAGAAGTAAATATGCCAATAAACATCAATAAAGAGAGTTCGAGAGAGATTCCCAATCCATTTATAATTCCTGGATTGAAAAAAATAAACATCCATTCACAACTTATAGACACATTAAATTTCGATAATTTTGTTGAAGGGGATTGTAATCGTTTAGCACGTTCGGCTGGATACGCTGTGGCAAAAGATCCGGGCAAAACAGCCTTTAATCCACTTTTTATTTATTCGGCGGTAGGTCTGGGAAAAACTCACTTAGCACATGCAATTGGAGTGCAAGTGAAAGAGCTTCACCCCGAAAAAATTGTACTTTATGTTAATAGTGAACAGTTTATACAGCAATTTGTAGATTCTATCAAAAATAATAATTTAAGTGATTTTGTACATTTCTACCAAATGATAGATGTACTAATTATTGATGATATTCAGTTTTTGGCAGGAAAAGAGAAGACTCAAGATGCTTTCTTTCACATATTCAATCACTTACATCAAAAAGGAAAACAACTTGTTATAACATCAGATAAAGCTCCGGTAGAGATGACTGGCTTTGAACAACGTCTTCTTTCTCGCTTTAAGTGGGGATTGGCAGCTGATTTACAAGTTCCAGACTTGGAAACAAGAATGGCCATTCTTCATAAAAGATTTTATAACGACGGCATAGAAATGCCCGAAGATGTAATTGAATATATTGCATATAATGTTAGCACAAATGTTAGAGAACTTTATGGTGCAATCACATCTATTATGGCACAGTCATCGCTAAATAAAAAGCCTATTACAACGCAGTTGGCAAAGCAGATGATTGACAAATATGTGAAAAGTACTACAAGAGAAATTTCTATGGATTTTATCCAAAAAATTGTATGCGACTATTTTGAAATGCCAGTGGAGACAATAAACTCTAAAACACGTAAACGCGAAATTGTGCAGGTGCGTCAATTGTCAATGTATTTTTCCAAGAAAATGACCAATAACTCATTGGCTAATATTGGTAAACATTGCGGAAACAAAGACCACGCAACAGTTCTTCACGCATGCAAAACAATCAATAACTTGATAGATACTGATCCCAAATTTAGAGCTCAAGTAGAAGAGATTGAAAAGAAAATTCAGATATAAAATTATATTTTAGCCTTTGAAAAGCTTGAATTTATAATTGGAATATCTGCCATTTATAATTACAAAATAGACACCAGAACTAAATGCTCTTGTGTCTATTTTGTTTTTGTTTTGAGATGTTTTTTGTGAATATATGAGCTTGCCGCAAATATCAAAAATCTGAATAAGAGAATTATCGGCATTGGCAAAATCAATAATAATTTCATCTTTAAAAGGATTGGGGTAAACACTAATTTTGTTCTCATTTTCCGAAATTCCAACACTTTCAATTAATATATTTTTCTCAATTAAAATAGTATCGCAATTGTTACAAAGTTTAAGTTTGATAAGATATTCTCCTGTTTCTTCATAAACATGTTGCGGATTTTCAGTATCTGAAAAATTCCCATCACCAAAATCCCAGTAAAAAGAAAATGCATTTTGAGATTCACTTATAAAATTACAAATATTGTTATTGCAAGTAAAAGTGAAATCGCCAATTATGTTATCATATGCAATCAGAAAAAGAGTATCTGTATAATAATGGCAGTTATTTTCGTGGAAATGAGCAAAATAAACACCATTATTATTTACATAAATTGGATTTTCAGCTGAGCCATTATTCCAGATAATATCAGGATGTGCAGCCGAAATTTCTATCGTTTCATCATTGCACAACATCATCGTTCCTGAGGGTGAAATTTCCGTTTGAACGTTGTTAACCTGAATATTAAGTTCGTGATTTTGGCTGTAACATTTTCTTTCTACTTCCCAATTATAGAAGTAATAATATATGTCTGTTTTGTTTGGTGCCGAACTGCTGTCGATGCTGATATAATCGGTAGAGTAGGGGAAATCGACAATTTCGGTATTAGTAAATAAATTGGCAAAAGCAGGTCCCATAAGTCGGTATCTTCTATCTTTTTCTAATTGAAAATTTAGATTGATAATATTTTCACCTTCAGAAATGTTTACAATTTTCGTTTGTAGAATATTTCCCACAGAATCGCTCAGTTCAAAAATTTTATTTCCGTTGGCACCGCTATATATTTTCACATTTTTAAGAACCATATCTTCCTTTGTTTTGAACACCAAATAGTGCTTCTTATTTGATGCCATCATGCCACCAATTCCTTCATTATCAGGTTTTCCAGCATTTGCAATATAGTTATTGGAATGATACGGGAATAGGGTTAAATTAGTATCTAAATAATCAAAATGTAATCCCAAACTCAGCTCAATAGGGTCTTCTTTATTTATGTCATAAAACCAATGAATAAGTTTTACAGAATCGCTAAATAATGTCAATGAATTTGGAAAGCATAAAATTGTATCAGAAATATTTGGAATTTGTGCAGAATATGATTTTATAAAATTCTCTTTTATAATAGTGTCAGAACCTATTGAGTTTCCAGCTATTAGCTTCACTGTAAAATCACCTTCTTGATTATATTGGTGTATTGGATTTTGTTCGTAAGAAATATTTCCATCGCCAAAATGCCACTCCCAAGTCTCTGGCATATCGCTACTTAGGTCGTGAAATTGAATGGAATTATTGCACTCAATATTGTTGTCGGAACTAAAATCGGCTTGCGGTTTAAAAATTGCCTCTGAACAGTTCCATACAAGATTTTTTTCGAGAGTTAGCCAGTTTTCAGAATAGACACTTAATGTGGCACTATCGCCATATTGAGGCTCGAAAAACAAATTTATTGAATCATTAATAAGCTTGTGTTGTGCTATTAATTCGCCATCTTTTATTAAACTTGCAATGCAGTTGTTGCAATTGGGTATATAGCCTTTGTAAACCCCTGAACTGCAGTCCAATGTATCGCTCAAAAAGGCTGACATTGTAGCAGGTTTCACTTTGTGAAACTGCATAGAGGGGTCGCCAAAAAAGTGCATCACCGACATAGAATATTCATTTAACCCCCAATATAAAGTTTTATATAATAGTGCATTTATAAGTGCATTTCCAAGTCTATTTCCTGTGTTAAATTCATCAATTTGCCCATAGGGCTCATGTCCATTTCCTGTAAAATTTGGTGTAAAACTTGGCGATACCCAAAGTCCATCTATCAGACCCATCAAAAAGGCATCGTTGTATCCACTATAACTATAAAATGAGGGTGCAAAAACTCCCCACGCACCAGCATTGGAGCGTAAAAGTTTTTCTGCAAAAGACTCATCTTTATAAAATTCACCGCTATGACAATTGATGCTAAATACTAAATTTGGATTATTATTATTAAAAAGATATTCTATTTCGGAGGAGCCGAAATGAGGGTGTGTCCAGCCACTGGCATCTGAATATCCATGGTCTCTGTGAATAACGTATAACGAAACATGATTAAAAGCATTGATAATATCAGAGGTGTTGCCATCCCACATGAAGTTGGGTTTTTGCAAATCAACAGGAATTTCTTCGCCTGAGGAATATAAGCCGTTGTTCCAAAACTGTGGATTTACATCAGCTTCAGCTTGGTAGATTCTGTTGACGCTAATTGGACTATAAGCTTCAACATAGTCTTTAATTTCTTCCAAGGTTTGAACAAAGCGCCTGTCGTCATAACCATCAAAATTTTCATCTTGAAAATATCCACAGTGTGTTGCTGTATTGTAGAAGCTATCAGCATTGGGTGGTTTTTTTTCGGAATTAACTATTTTCCTAACTACATTCATGGCTTCTATTTCATTTGAAACAGAGATTCTGCCATAGGGTATGTCTGGAAAAATATCGTCATCACCGCCCATACAGGCATAGGCCACATCGCTGGCATAGTTGTTTATTAATGGAGGGGGCGAGGTGAGC
The DNA here is from genome assembly GCA_012522535.1 of Bacteroidales bacterium. Taxonomy (GTDB): domain Bacteria; phylum Bacteroidota; class Bacteroidia; order Bacteroidales; family WCHB1-69; genus JAAYKF01. The sequence continues at coordinate 1,475 of JAAYKF010000118.1, read as the reverse complement.
AAAATGCCCGGTACCTGCTCATGGTCCCCAAGAATGCAAAGATAGTTGGGACGAGTGGGTAAGGAGTCGTAAAGCTCTTGAATAGAGTGTTTTATGGTTTCTGAATCCCAAAAATTACTACTTAAAATTTTAGTCTTAAAACCGCACTGTTGCTTCCAAAGGGCTAAAGTGTCGGCAGCAGAGGCAAAGTCGGGGTGAGTTATAATAAGATAATTGTTTTCTACATTCCTTTCAGGTTCTACAAGATTTAGCTGCTCTGGATTTTGTACCCATTTTTTTAGAAATTGAATAGTTTGCTCCGAATTATCGCTTTTGCTGTTATCACTATTAATCTTTTTAGTGAAATTAATATTGTATTCAATGTGGTAGTTTATTTTAACTTCCTTTTTTAGTGGATTATACTGCACAGGAGAAATTCTCACAAGGGCTGTTTTGTGTCCTCTGTATTCAATTTCGGAAACAATCTCGACGCAGTTTTCAAAAAACCATTTGTCAACAATGGGATAGTCGGCTGAGTTTTCAATAATATCATTATCAAAGCCGTATGTATCAATATGTTGAGGATGAGATTTTTCGAGTTTAATATCTTTGAAAACCTTGGAGTTTTTCACTTGATAAGAGAGTGAAAATTCATAATTTTCTGGAATATAAATCAACTGATATTTTGTGGGCAAAAGTGGCATTGCCTCTTCATGAACAAAAGAGTGGTTTTTGATAGAAATTTGTGTTCTAGCGTTATCCTTATTTTTAAATTTGAAGTCAGAGTTTTTATAAAATATTTCAACTCCAATTTTGTTATTCGAATAATGTTTTGTTTGGGCAAAACCACTGTTACACAGAGAAATAAGAATTAAGACAAAAAGAAATATTTTGTCTTTCCGAAGTTTTCCATGCACTAAACTCATTGGGTTTATATTAATTCTTAATTTTATCAAAGTTCATTTCAACAGCTCTTATTTTGTAACCTCTTTTCCTCATTAGATTCAGCACTCCATTTTCGCCACCAAGGTGTGCAGCTCCAATGGCTACAAATATTGGACTTTTACGCATCTTCTTGCCAATGCTTTTCACCATCTTAACATTCCTATCGATGAGAAAAGCCTTTTCAAATTCGGCGGGCATAGCTGTGTCTTGCGTTAGCTTAACCATCTCTTCCAAATCCATTTTAAGGTAGGCTCCAATTAGTTCTTCGGTCTTAGAACTACTCTCGTCTGTGGTGTCTTTAACAGCATCCATAAGCATTTTTATCTGCTCTTTAATGGTAATTCTGTCAACAGCTGCAATTTGGTCGGAAAATTTTTCTATTCCATAACATTTTTTATCTTTTTTTCTTGCAATTTTCAGAAGATAAAGGTCCAAAGCATCAGCCATATCACTCTTTATTTCGAGCATTGACAGCTGAGAAGAGAGAAAAAATGGTTTCATATTATTGAACATTGCTATTCCAATTCCATATTTCTCTTTTAAAGTCTTTT
>JAAYKF010000013.1 GCA_012522535.1 Bacteroidales bacterium | reverse complement strand
CGACCGCATAACATCACCTATACGCAAGCAGGGGGTTCGTGCTTCGTAAGACAGGAAAGTGGTAAATTTGAAGTTCAGTTCTTCGTAGGAAGTTCAGTGGTTAAAATCCCTGCCTGCGTATAGCTGAATCCCGTTGTGGGCCATGCAAAACAACCGACAGAAGCAATTTTAATTGGAAAAGATAGGTTATGTTTTTTTCATGCAAAAACAAGTAATATATAAAGACAATTATTGAGTGGTGTCATATTGACATGTAATAAAATGCTGGTTATCTTGGATATAAAAACATAACCGCCATAATGGCATTACGCATTGTCTTTTTCTGCCACCCTGAGAAATTACAGAAAAGAATATAATGCGTTGTTTATCAGGGTGTTTCATAAAAACCATGTTTTTTACAAATTTATTGGTATTAAAATTGAGAATCGATATTCGAAAATTAAATATTAAATGTTTAACCAATAAAAAAGGAGGAAATTATGGCACTTTTAAGAAGAAGCGATTATTTGCCTACTTGGGCAAACTTCGTAAACGAGTTTTTCAACAACGATTTGTCTGATTGGTCAAACCGTCATTATTCAGACACAAACACAACTTTACCGGCAGTAAACATCAAAGAAAACACCGATGCTTTTGTAGTTGAGATGGCTGCACCCGGAATGGTAAAAGACGATTTTAAAATCGAACTCAACAACGATTTGCTGACAATTTCGTCTGAAAAGAAAAATGAAAACGAAAGTAAAGAGGGCGAAACCTATACTCACCGTGAGTATAGTTATCAATCGTTTAGCCGTTCGTTTACTTTGCCTAAAACTGTCGATGCAGAAAAAATTTCTGCAAAATACGAAAACGGTGTTTTGAGTTTAGCAATTCCTAAAAAAGAAGAAGCAAAACCAAAACCCGTAAAACAAATTTCAATTTCGTAATTGATTTAAGTTACATCTGTGGGAATCTTTTCCCACAGATGTCTTCTTAAAATTTTACAACAAATGTTTAACCATAAATAATTTGAGTTATGAAACTGTTCAAATGGAATATATCAGATATGAAACCGAAATTTCCGAATTTTGTGGAAAAATTTTTCGGTAAAAAAATAACCGATTATACTTCTCATAACGAAGAAGTTGCAATAGTTCCATCGGTGAATATTGCAGACGAAAACAAGGCATTTGAGGTAAGTGTAGCTTTGCCCGGACTTGATAAGAAAGATGTAAAAATCGAAATACAAAACGATTGTTTGATTGTTTCTTCCGAAAAGAAATACGAAAAAGAAGAGAAAAATAAAAACTGGATGCGCCGCGAATATGGCTATGCTTCGTTCCAACGAATGTTTCAATTGCCCGAAAGTGCTGACCAGGATAAAGTACAGGCAGAAATGAAAAACGGTGTGCTTTCCATTAAAGTGGCAAAGAAAAAAGACTACATTGAAAACAAAAAGCAAATAGCTATTCAATAACCCTTTAAAATTGTAAGATTATGAAAAAAAAATGGATAACTTTATTCGTTGCAGTTTCATTAATCTTTTCAGGCTGCAACGGACAAGAAGTAAAAAAAGATAAAAACACATCAGATACTACTTTAATATCGGGCAATCAGCCCAAAGAAGATATTAAAGTAAACAAAGAGTACGATAAGGACGGAAATTTAATACGTTACGATTCAACTTATACTTACTATTACTCAAATATTGAGGGAAATAAAATTGCTGCCGACAGTATTTTTAATAATTTCCGAAATATGTTTGAAGATAATTATCCGTTCTCAACAAAGCCATATTTCGATAACTTGTTTTTCGAAGATAGTTTGTTGCACTACGATTTTTACAAAAAAGACTTTTTTCACGACCGTTTTATGCGGAACATGCAACGAATGGACAAAATGTTTTGGGAAATGGATTCCATTAAAAACAAGTTTTTCATGGAACAATTTCCTAAGAAAAATGACAATAAATAATGGTTTTTCATTAAAAATCGGTGCTTTCATAAGAACAGAAGCACCGATTTTAATTAATTACTTACATTCAAAAGCCGAAAATTTCTTGCGTTAGGCAGCTTCAACATATGTAATTGCAGCTTTATCATCGCTGGCTACTTTACTTTATTATTTATTTGCATTATTTGGTCAAAGTGATGAATAATAATTGTGTAAAAATATGGAATACAAGGATTATTATAAAATATTAGGAGTTGAAAAAAAGGCATCGCAAGACGCGATAAAAAAGGCATATCGTAAGTTAGCCGTTAAATATCATCCCGACAAAAATCAGGGAAATAAAGAAGCAGAGGAGAAATTTAAAGAAATCGGCGAAGCTTACGAAGTGCTTGGCGATGCCGAAAAACGTAAAAAATATGATGAGCTTGGTGCAAATTGGAAAAATTTCCAATCCGGTCAGGCATATTCAGGCGGTAATCCGTTTGGAAATTTCAATTTTGGACAGGGAGGAACTTATGTCGAAATGGATATGGACGATTTCATGAACGGAAACAACCAATTTTCTGATTTTTTTAATGCTTTTTTTGGTGGGGGCAGAAGAGCAAAATCCACAAATTTTGGTGGTGGTTCGTGGGGAAATTTTCAACAAGCTGCCGATTATGAAACAACCATTGAAATTACACTTGAAGAAGCGTTTCATGGCACTTCGAGAATTATTCAATTGGAAAATGAAAAAATAAGAATAAAAATTAAGCCCGGTATTGCTGATGGTCAGAATTTACGAATTAAAGGAAAAGGGCAAAAAACTTCAAATGGTCAAAATAACGGCGATTTATATGTAAAAATTAAAGTGTTAAACCATACAAAATTTGAACGTAAGGAAAACGATTTATATACATCGCAAAAAATAGACCTGTTTACTGCTGTTCTGGGAGGCAAAATAATTATAGAAACTATTGACGGTAAATTAAAACTACCCATCCCACAGGGAACACAAAACGGTAAAACTTTCAGGTTAAAAAATAAAGGTATGCCGGTTTATGAGAGCAAAAATCAATTTGGAGATTTATATGTAAAAATTGACGTTCAAATCCCCGATAGGCTTTCTGAAAAGCAGAAAAAACTCTTTGAAGAACTTAAAACTTTGTTTTAAAGTATAACATCTTAATTAATAGAAAAATGAATATAGCAAAATATCCTTTACCAGTTAATGAAATTATCAGCCGCTTTAAAGATGCGGTAAATGAAATTGAGTTACGCTATCAAAAAGCCGATTTATATCGGGCAGGAATTGAAACCGAAACTGACTTGAATAAAGCACTTTTAAAAACAGTCCATACTTTGCGTTTAGCTAATTTGGACACAACTCATTATTTAAAACGAATTTATATTACAGAAATTGAGAGTGGAAAAACATATTTAGATTGGCGTATGAACAAACTTGCTTTTTTCTTTGTAATATTAAATTCTGAGTGTCAGAACAGTATAATTTTACAATGGAAAAAGAAGATTTTAAACACTATAAAGACTTAAAATGCAATGATATAAAAAGGACGAACCGCTAACATCGTGTATAAAACATTTGGCAGTCAGTGATTTATCAAGCATTTCAGCTCGTATCAAAAGTAGTTGTAACTTGATAAGAAATCCCTTCGAAATGCCAAGCGTTTCATACACTTAACCGTTGAACAAAAGCTTCGCTAGCCTTCAAACTCAATTCTAAGACAAAGATAGTAATTTTTCGTATAAAAAAGTTGATATAAAATTTAAAATTATGACTTTTAAGAAAGAAAATTACACAACAACGCTT